>JBJENT010000151.1:7295-12101 GCA_051880335.1 Lachnospiraceae bacterium | reverse complement strand
AACCTGATCTGCAAAAGACTTCACACGGGGTTCCTTATTATTGGACAAAAGCATGGTCTCCATTCCCATTTCATGTAAGTGCCTGAACAAAGATATGGCCCTGTCATCCGCAGGTGCGTCATGGGGTACAAGGGTATTGTCAATATCAAAGATTACACCTTTTTTCCCTTTCTGGTGTAAACTGTCAAAATCAATCACATAGGTACTATCCACATATTCTGTAGGATAAAAAATCTGCAGCATCTCTTTCCTCCGCATTTCATACACTTTTTTTATCATAACAAAACACCTTGCAACTGTGCAAGGTGTTTTATTTACTGTCATGCATTCTATTCATACTTTTATTACTTAATACTTTTTCATCCGTTGGCGGTGAAACTATTTCAATATAACCCGTCCGTCTTCGGATGCACTCTGGATCATGCCTGCACCTGAAGTATTTTCCGGTGCTCCCAGGAAATAATGGTACTCCTGTAATACACTGTCTTTTTTCATATCAGAGATGGCTTTCTGCATATCAAGATTCTCTAAACTGCTTTCCTGACCGATATAGCCATAATCTTCATTTCGATTAAAGGAAAGGGAAATATCCTGTAAATTGGCAACTCTCTGTGCTCTTCTTTTATCCGCTTCGGGAGACTGCAGTTTGGAAACATCCAGGCTATCCGATGCAGCTTCTTTTGCTTTCTGCTGTTCCTGCTGCTTAACCGTTTCCACGTCAACGGATTTAATGGTTCTGTTTATGTAATTGTTCTGTAAATCCGCATATAATGAAATACCCGGTATAGCCATGCTTTCCTTCACCTCCCTGTTTGTTTATACTATCATTATCGACCACACTCTGAGAAAATATAACCCTATTTAAAAATTTTTTTCAATTCATCCATAAACGTATTGATATCTTTAAATTCCCGGTATACGGATGCAAATCTTACATAGGCAACCGCATCCAGTTCTTTCAGTTTTTCCATAACATACTCACCAATCATCTGGCTGGATATCTCTTTATCTTCCATTTTAAAGATTTCAGTTTCCACTTCATCCACCAGTTTTTCGATCTGGTTTGCACTGATTGGTCTTTTATGGCATGCACGAAGAACACCCGCCTCGATTTTGGACCGGTCATAGGTTTCACGATTATTATCCTTTTTGATAATAATCAGCGGAATGGTCTCCACCTTTTCATATGTTGTAAAACGTTTTTCACATATGTCACATACACGTCTTCTTCGGATAGAGTTATTTTCTTCAGCCGGACGGGAATCAATTACTCTGGTGTTTTCATTACCACAAAAAGGACATTTCATCTGTGCAACCCTCCACAAAAAAGTATACCATTACTTACCAGAATTATACTTTATCAACGTTTTTGTGTCAAACATTTTAACATTTTATGTCAACCAGAATAATATCCGGCCCGATCTGCTTTATATTGCAATAGGGAATCACATAGTCCGGCTCCATTCGGAACCAGTTCGTAAGTATGGAACAAGATGGCACAATAATCTTGTGAATCTGGCCGGTACATTCATCCAGTTCCAGATCCGCGATTCTGCCAAGTCGTTTACAATTCTTTATGTTGATCACTTCTTTTGACTTCAGCTCTGAATATAACATTGTCCACCCCATATCATATTTTATCTCTGACTATATGTTATGCATTCTTTTTCAAAAGCGTTCCATATGGCCTGTATATTTTTCAAAAGTGTTCCAAATGCCCTGCATAATTTTCGGGTACTTGTAAAGGCTATAAACAACAATAAGAAAAGGATGGTATGAGAATGCAGGGAAAAGTTGAAATCTGTGGCGTGAACACTTCGAAATTACCTTTACTGAAGGAGTCTGAAAAAGAGGCTCTGTTTAAAAAGATTGAGGAGGGCGACATGGATGCAAGAGACAACTATATCCAGGGAAATCTGCGTCTTGTACTCAGTGTCATGAAACGTTTTTCCTCTTCCAATGAAAATGCAGACGATCTGTTTCAAATCGGATGCATTGGTCTGATCAAAGCAATCAATAATTTCAAGCCGGAAATGGAGGTAAAGTTCTCCACTTATGCTGTTCCCATGATTCTGGGTGAAATCCGCCGGTTTCTTCGTGATGGCGGTTCCATCCGGGTTTCCAGATCCTTAAAAGATACCGCCTATAAAGCAATTTACGCAAAAGAATATATGACCAGAACCAATTTAAAAGAACCCACTATAGAAGAAATCTCGGAAGAAATCGGGATATCCAAAGAAGACATCATGTATGCTCTGGATGCCATCCAAAGCCCCATGAGTCTGTATGAACCCATCTATACGGAAGGTGGGGACACTCTTTATGTCATGGATCAGGTAAGTGACAAGAAAAATAGAGAAGATAGATGGGTGGAAGAATTATCCCTGCGGGAAGCGATCCACAGGCTGGATCAGCGGGAACAGGAAATCATACGTTTGCGGTTCTATGAAGGAAAAACCCAAATGGAGGTATCCAGCATGATTGGAATTTCCCAGGCTCAGGTATCACGTCTGGAAAAGAACGCACTTCGAAGCATGCGCAATTACCTAAGCTGCTAATTGCATGTAATAGAAGGCCGCTTTCACGGATTTCGTAGTGCGGAATTCGCTGTTTTTAGGATAAGGGTGCGGTGCAGGGCAATGGGAAGTTTTTTTCTGCTCGCAAAATATATCCCAGAGGCTTCTTTATAGGTAGTATGTTTTTCCATGGATGAACAGCGGGAGTGGCGTGTCGCTTTTCATACAGACACTGGGGAAAAAATCCCAAGATTACCTGTCACAGAAAGCAAAGTCCCGATTAGAGACGACATTTCAAAACGCGACTTACGTCTTGGACGGGTTGAAATGTCGTCTCTGTTTTGCTTTTTGTGACGGGCAATCTTTATACGGATTTTTACCAACAGTGTCTGTATAAAAAGGACACACCACTTCCCGGTGTACAGCTTTGGAAAAATATACTTAATCGAAAATAAAGAAGCCTCTGGGATATAAAATATTTTGCCGCAGAAAAAAACTTCCCATTGCCCTGTACCGCACTCACCCAAAGCAAAACTGCCGCCTCACGGATTCTCATCCGTGAAAGCGGCCTCCCTATTACATACAATTTGCTATCTGCTTTTTTAATTGCTTCATTATCTTCTTTTCCAGACGTGAAATATAGGATTGTGATATTCCAAGCAGCTCTGCCACCTCTTTCTGTGTCATCTCTTTTCCTAATGCATTATTCAATCCGAACCTCAAATTGATTATGGTTCTTTCCCGATCGGATAATTTGGATATCGCCTGTCTGAGAAGCTTTCGTTCCACTTCCGATTCAATATCCCGGTAAATCACATCCTCTTCTGTCCCCAGTACGTCCGATAAAAGGAGTTCATTTCCATCCCAGTCCACATTTAACGGTTCATCGATGGATACTTCCATTTTCGTCTTGCTGTTGCGCCTTAAATACATTAATATTTCATTTTCGATACATCGGGATGCGTAAGTGGCAAGCTTAATATTTTTATCCGGCTTAAAGGTATTGATAGATTTGATCAGTCCGATTGTTCCAATAGAGATCAGATCCTCCACTCCTACTCCGGTGTTATCAAATTTCTTGGCTATATATACCACAAGCCTGAGATTATGCTCAATCAGTACAGACTTTGCTTCTTCCGCATATTCTGTTCCCAGATCTGAGATCATTTCATTTTCTTCATCCATTTCAAGTGGCGGCGGCAGAACATCTGTCCCTCCTATGTAGTGTATATCTCCTTCTTTTTCATCCCAAAATGCTGAAAAAGTTTTCACCACCCTGAACTGTATATATTCTGGTAGTTCCATTCTAAATACCATTATTTATTCCTCCCCCTACACAATAATCCGGATGTAAGATCACCTGATAACTACCGTTTTTCGATACCTTCTCTCTACTAATCGCTGCAATCACTCTCTTATATCCTTGTTTCTCCCCTCTCTCATAGACGAACATTTCAGGCAGTTCTACAGCCTCCATGATTCCCTGCTTCTTTCCGATACTATGATATGGTACCAGTATTTTCTTTTGCTCCGGTACTCTGCACAGCAAATCAGAAAAAGTACTTTCCTCTATGATAATGACAGGTTTATGCTGATATGGCTCATATAAACTGTTGCCGGAATCATACAAACCAATGCACTTTCTTTGTATCCCATAGAAATCGAGTTCCAGCGGATACCGGTTTTTTTCTTTTCTCCCCTTTATATTCCAATAAAGGTTGACGATCCATATGCATGCTGTCATGAATGCACAGATGCCTAATACATCCTTTACGGAAAATGCCTCTATCCGTCCTACCCTTTGCCATGCCAGCAGGATCCCCCCGAGAAGCATTCCGTATCCACTGGATACAAGGTAGGCTCTGAGTATTCCTTCCCCAGTCCGAAAAAAAAACGCAGTCTGACAGCACAAAAAATCTACTACTCCCAGTTGAACAACTATTTTTATCCAGACCGGGATACCGGGAAACAGAAGGATTACGAGAAAAACCACTGCATTACATGCCGAGACCAGTAATATCCTCCACAGGTGCATTTTTCTCTTCATGTGTTTCCCTGTTAAAAAAAGAATGAAGAAATGTATGGCAAACACTAATGACCATAACTTATCTATGTACAAAACATACTCCATCGTGATCATCTCCAAGCTTTTTTCGTTGCAACTTCATATCAAAAGTATTTGCCAAACCACTTTCTTTTCGGTGATAACAGTATATATCTCATCGTCAATAAAATTTGTCTGTTATTGCGGTGTAAACTGCTTCTTTTTCCCCATTTTTTTACATATATA
>JBJENT010000151.1:0-7195 GCA_051880335.1 Lachnospiraceae bacterium | reverse complement strand
TATTTTTTTTGCAGGAAACTTGGAATATTCAAAGACTGTTCTTTCACAGAACTTCTGATATCCGTTGGTCGGTTCAGCACCGGTGTGGGCTTAGTAAGAGGTTTTGAACCCGGAACAGATGCCGGAGACGTTTTCGGCATCGCAGACACATTCACACTGGGCTGAATCGTCTTTCCCTGTAAGGATGTAGGGGTAATGATTCCACCCGGCATAGATGATTTATAACCCATGGCACCTACTCGGTTCTGTGGAACATCATCTAATCCAGTTGCAATAACTGTAATGGTACAGGTATCTGTTTTAGATGCATCATACATTGCACCAAAGATGATATTGACATCATCACCGGCCAGTTCCTGTACATAACTTGCTGCATCGGATGCATCGGTTAATGTGATATCACCGGATACATTAATAATAACATGAGATGCCCCATTGATGGTTGTTTCAAGAAGCGGAGATTCCACTGCCATCTTAACTGCTTCGCTGGCCTTGTCATCACCTTTTCCAGTACCGATACCGATATGGGCAATTCCCTTATCTTTCATAACAGTCTGTACATCGGCAAAGTCAAGATTGATAACCGCCGGAACATTAATAAGATCTGTAATGCCCTGAACTGCCTGCTGAAGAACTTCATCTGCTTTCTTCAAAGCATCCGGCATGGTGGTTCTCTTATCCACGATTTCTAATAACTTATCATTCGGAATAACGATAAGTGTATCTACATTTTCCTTAATTCGTTCAATACCCTGTAAAGCATTTGTCATACGGGCACGTGCTTCAAAACGGAAAGGTTTTGTCACAACACCAACGGTCAAAATTCCCATTTCCTTTGCCAGTTTTGCAACAACAGGAGCTGCACCGGTTCCTGTTCCGCCACCCATACCACAGGTAACAAATACCATATCTGCACCTTTCAGTGCATTTGTAATTTCTTCTACACTTTCCTCAGCAGCCTTTTCACCGATCTCAGGCTTTGCACCTGCGCCAAGTCCTTTGGTAAGTTTTTCACCGATCTGCAGAAGCTTTGGTGCCTTACAAAGCTGAAGGGCCTGCTTGTCCGTATTTACACCGATAAAATCAACACCGTTGATATTTTCGTCTATCATTCTATTTACAGCATTATTACCTGCACCGCCGACACCAACTACAATGATCTTTGCTGCAGATTCAGCATCGCTTGTCTTAATCTCTAACAAGGGTATTTCCTCCTTCTCACATTCTCATGAGCCATTATAAAATATCATATAATGTAATCTTTAAATTATCAACACATTTTTTCCTGTATAGCACAATTTTCTTTTATCCTTTTGGCTTATCCGCCTGAAAAGTGAATGTCTTTGTATCCTCCGAATAGGTATCCATTTTCAGAACACCGCTTGCTCCTTCCAGATTCGGCAAAATAACCTGTAATCTTGAAAATTTTTCATCAATACTACTGCCATCACCAATCTGTACACGAACATTTCCAAAAAACAAAGTAACGTGATAGGACTGATCAAAATAAATACGGTCTGCTTTCAGATCATATTTATTCAGGGACTGTGTAATATCCAAAACCTCAGTAAACACGTCCACATTTTCAATGGGAAGCATCTCATACATAACGACATGATCAAAGGAAAGTCCCACTACTTCCGGAACCCCATCAGTCTTTATCGTTGAGCTTTCTACCACAGTACCGTCTTTGTCAAAGTACATATACCGTCCCAGATAGGAAACATATCCGGCCAGGCTTTTCTCGTAAACTGTAATCCGGACGGTGTCCGGTGTCACAATATTTACCTCCAAAGCAGATACAAAAGGAATATCTTCTATCTTCTGATTTCGATATTTGAAATTCAGATACAGGGAATTATGACCCAGTTTTCCGGTCATAACTTTTTCGATAATTTCCTGATCGGTATAATGCGCATTTCCCTCAACATACACATTTTGAATCGTATAATTCTGATCAATGTAATAATAGGCACCTCCCAGGAAACAGATCAGCAGAAACAACACCGTCATGCAGACAACACTTCTGGTACTGATTCTTTTGGAACCAGTTTTCCTGCTTCCTGCTTTTTTCGCGCCGGATTTTTTTGTATTTATCTCTTTCCCGGTTGACTTCTTCTTTTTCTTTTTCATGAATACTTACAGTTCCTTTAACTTAATTCCCCTTCCCACGCTAAGTACAATTCCAATCTCTATAAGAAGGAACACAACAGAGGAACCTCCGAAACTGATAAATGGAAGGGAAATACCTGTATTGGGAATCACATTGGTACATACTGCAATATTTAAAATAACCTGAATGGCCAAATGTCCCATGACACCAACCACCAAAAGAGCACCAAACAGATCCGGAGCATTACTTGCAATGATCATACATCTCCAGATCAGAAGCATAAAAAGCAGAATAATCGCTATGGCTCCAAAAAGCCCCAGTTCCTCACAGATAATGGAAAAGATCATATCATTCTGGGCTTCCGGAAGAAACCCCAGCTTCTGCATACTTTCGCCAAGCCCTTTTCCAAAAATCCCACCGGAACCGATGGCATACAGCGCCTGCAATGTCTGAAAGCCTTTTCCACTGGCATAAGCTTCCGGATTCAGCCATGCAAGAACACGCTGTCCTCTAAATCCAAGTTTTCCGGAATCAGCCATCTGGATAATGGCATATAAGGCTGTTGCCACCACTCCTGCGCCTGCCAGAAACAGTACAATAAACTTCTTATAATCGGGACTGGCCACAAAAATCATCAGAATAGCAATCCCAAGAATGATAATGGCCGAACTCATATTTTCTGTTATCTGCCACACCATAAGAACAATGGGAAGTGGCAGTGCAATCAATTTGAAAAAGCCGCTCCAGGTACCGATACTTTTTCCAACCCTGCACACAATGCTGGCCAGAAAAATGATCATACCCAGCTTTGCTACCTCTGCTGGCTGCAAAGAGATTCCCAGATTCAGCCATCTTCTGGCACCATTGGCTTCATATCCTAAGGGTGTCAGAACAAGCAGAATCAAAACCGCTGAAACAATATACGCAAGTAAAGCAAAATGTTCCCAGAAATGATAAGGAATTCTGGATACAACCATCATGGCGACCAGTCCAAGCACCGTAGCGGTAAACTGTTTTTTCAGATAAAACGCACTGTCTCCAAAGCTTAAGTTTGCCTTATAAGAACTGCTTGAATAAATCATAATCAGACCAAATCCCAGCAGAAAGAGAACGGTTACCAAAAGGCTGTAATCAAAATAGCTCTCATTATTCTGTTGCTGTGGTAATCCACCTTGAATCGTTCTGAATCGGGCTGCCAAACCTGTCTCTCACTCACTTTCTTTCTTACTATTGCTTACTGATTTCTCTTACGACTATTTACCTTCTTATTTCTCTTACCCTATTTCCTGCTCACATATTTTCCTGATTCCGTTACACCAATGCGCGTACCATATCTTTAAATATTTTACCACGCACTTCATAGTTCGGGAACATTCCCCAGCTTGCACATGCCGGAGAAAGAAGCACTGCATCACCGGATACCGCATTTTTCACACAAATCTGAAAAGCCTCTTCGAAAGTATCTGCAAAAACATAATCTTTAAATCCATGTTTTTCCGCACATTCTGCAATTTTCTCTCTGGTCTGCCCAATGAGTACCAGCAGTTTTACTTTTCCGTCAAAAGCATCAAACCAGGTATCATATTCACTGCCTTTATCATATCCGCCTCCGATCAGTATCGTAGGTTTTGTCATGGCTTTAATACCCTGAATGGCTGCGTCCGGATTGGTTCCCTTGGAATCATTATAATAGTCCACACCGTTTACCGTTTCTACGAACTCAATACGATGTTCCACTGCTTTAAATGTATGTATGGTATCCAGGATCTCATCCATTGGCACCTTCATGGCCAGTGAAATGACTATCGCTGCCATAACGTTCTCCACATTGCAGATGCCAACCAGATTCATATCATGAATATTCATTACTCTGGTATGCTTTCCTTCTTCTGCCAGATAGATTTCTTCTCCGTCCAGATAGATCCCGTTTTCCAAAACTCTCGCTGAAGAAAAATAGACTACTTTTGCATTGCAGTTTTCACCCAGTTTTCTGGTGTATTCATTTTCATAATTCAGAACACAGACATCTTCTTTGGTCTGGTTCTTTGTTACCGCATTTTTGACTGCAACATAATTCTCCATGGTATGATGCCGGTTCAGATGATCCGGTGTAATATTTAAAATAGCGGAAACCACCGGATGGAAGGTATCAATGGTCTCTAACTGGAAACTACTGATCTCCCCTACGGTTACAGAGGTTTCCTCTGTCTCCATGACGATATCGGTATAGGGATATCCAATGTTTCCCATGACATATGCTTTTTCAAAATATCGTTTCATGATCTCACCCACCAGCGTGGTTGTGGTGGTTTTTCCATTGGTTCCCGTAATGGCAATCACTCTGCCCTTTTCACACTGGTATGCCAGCTCGATTTCTCCCCAGATGGGGATACCCTTTTCCCGGAACTGCTCCACAAAGGGAGTATCCACCGGCACTCCCGGACTTACTACCATTAACTGTGTTTTCTCTTTTATTTCCTCTGTCAATTCTCTTAAGCAGATCTCTGCTTCGAAATCTGCCGGTAGTTTTTCTCTGATATCTTCTTCTTTTATGGTCTCACCTGCATCAAACAGAATGGGATTTGCTCCCTGTTTTTTCAGAAAAACAGCAGCTCCGATCCCACTTTTTCCGCATCCGATAATGAGTACATTTTTTCCTGCTAAATTCATGTTCTATGCCTTTCCATGTTCAGACTCTGCCGGACATTTTCGATTCTGTATCTTTCCTGAATATCCATGCAATGATATCCATTTCCATATCAAAATTCAGATGAAATCATACCTCAAATTCCCATATATGCAATGAGGCAGCAGATGGCTGTAATAATGGAGAAAACAGCCACAACCCTGGTCTCAGACCATCCGCATAACTCAAAATGATGATGGATTGGTGCCATTTTAAAGATTCGCTTTCCTCCGGTTAGTTTGAAATAGCCCACCTGCAGAATAACCGATACCACTTCCATCAAATAGATAAAACCTACGATTGCAATAAAAAGCGGCATCTGCAGCATATAAGCTGTTGCTGCCACAAACCCACCAAGGGCAAGGGAACCGGTATCTCCCATAAACACGCTGGCCGGGTATACATTAAACAGTAAAAATCCCATCAGTGCGCCTACTACAGCACAGGTGATCGGTTCAATTCCGCTTTCCATCCCAATGGATACCACTGTGAAAAAGGTAGCAACGATAACTGTCACAGAACTGGCAAGACCATCCAGACCATCGGTAAAATTGGTCCCATTCACAGTTCCAATTACAATAAAAAACAGAAGGGGTATATTAAAAATACCAAAATCAATCACATGACCTTCCCAGAACGGAATCTTCATAGCAAGTGAAATACCGGTGTGATGAACAATATAATACGCAAAAATACCGGTCACAATAAGCTGTCCCAGCATTTTCTGCCAGGCTCTAAGCCCCATGGACCGCTTCAATACCACCTTTATATAATCATCCAGAAATCCAATCAGACCAAATCCCAGGGTCAAAAACAAAATAGGAATGATCTTGGGATAATCTTTTATATAAATAAGGGAAGTAAGTACCACTGCAATTAAAATCAGGATGCCGCCCATGGTAGGTGTTCCATTCTTTTTTATATGAGACTGAGGTCCATCATCCCTTACCGTCTGTCCTGCTTTCAGTCTGCGGAGAAACGGAATAATGAACGGACCTAATGCTGCACTGATCACAAATGCTATAATTACAGGAAGTACAAATATATGTTTCATCTATTCTGCCTTTCTTATGTTCACGTATTCATTCATTAGAATTATATCCCTATTTCTGCAAATAAGGAAGAATATTTTCAAAAAGTTGTCTGATCACAGGTGCTGCAATCTGTCCGCCATAATAGGTGCCCTGAGGACTGTGAATTACAATCAGTGCCAGAACCCGGGGATCATCAGCAGGCGAAAAACCCACAAAGGAAGCGATATATCTTCCGGTTCCTCTGGGCAGTGTCTGGCTTGTGGCGGTCTTTCCTCCGATATGAAATCCTTCAATATATGCCTTTTTTCCACCACCGTTTTCCACAACCTGTTCCAGCATCATCTGGAGTGTTTCCGACGTTTCTTCCGACAGAATCCGTTTCGTATTATCCCAGACAAACGTCTCGCAGGTGCCGCTCGTGACACTGTTTCCTGATACACTGCCTTCTACGTCACTGCTCTCTATGGCGCTGCTTTCCTCTTCCACCGCCACACCGATATGGGGCGTTATGCGGGTTCCTCCATTAACAAGGGAGGATACTGTGGCAGCCAGCTGTATGGGCGTGATCTGGAAGGATTGGCCAAAGGACATGGTGGCAAGCTCTACTTCCCCGATATTCTTTTTCTGGTGCATGATCGTCCCTGCCTCTCCGGGCAGATCCACACCGGTCTTATCTAATAATCCGAACTGTTTCAGATAGGAATAATATCGATCTACACCGATTCGAAGTCCCACCGTAACGAACACCGGATTGCAGGAGTTCATGGTTCCCTGCAGAAAGGTTTCTGATCCATGCCCTGCGATTTTATGACATCGTATCCTTCTGTCTCCTGCTATCACATATCCCGGACAGTAAAAATGGTCTTCTATGGTTGCCGCACCGGACTCCAAGGCTGCAGCTGCAGTAACTACCTTAAATGCAGACCCCGGCTCATAGGTATCATTGATGCATCCGTTTCTCCACATTTCATTCAGTAGTTCTGTCTGTTTTTCTTCCTCTGTTTTCTGTTCTTCTGCCTGTTCTTCTTTCTTCTCTTCCTCTCCTGTCTGATAGGCTTTTTGTATTGCATTAAGGCGGGTTTGTTTCATTTCCCGCACAGTCAGAAATTCTTCTGTCAATGTATAAGGGTCATTGAGCTGAAACTCCGGCACATCCACCATTGCCATAATTTCTCCGTTTTGCGGATTCATGACAATCAGCGAAACATGCTCCGCTGCTTTGGACTTCATGACCTGTTTTGCCAGCTGATAGGCATAACTTTGTATATTATAATCCAGACTGGTTCTTAAGTTTTTTCCTGCAACAGGTTCTTCCCTTCGCTCACCGGCATCTTCGATATCGACTCCTCTGGCATCTGTAAC
>JBJENT010000150.1:0-12118 GCA_051880335.1 Lachnospiraceae bacterium | reverse complement strand
GCATATTTGTCTTTGTTCAAAAGCAAATCGGAACGGATTCGGTCATATACTTTTTCAAATCCATCATCCAGGGCTTCGATCTGGTCCACAAGCACCACTTTTTCATTCACGCTCTTGTCAAAGGCTTCGTAATCAAAGTTTTCCTGTTTCACCATCTCCTGCTGTTGTTCTTCATACTGCAATATCTGATTCAGGATCTCTATTTTTTTGTCCAGACTTTCTTTTAACATCTGTAAATATGTATCCATATTTTAGCCCAACTTCTTCGCTTTATTCGCCGCCATAACTTCTTTCCAGGTATCACGCATACTGCGGAGATGTGTGTTTACTTCTTCCAGAATTTCCGGATCTTTTTTGATGTTCGCCTCAAAAAGTCTCTGAAGAAGATACACATAAACCCGATCGAAATCTTCCGCTACAGGATATTTATGATCTAATGTACTGCGGAATTCCTCAATGATTCTCTCCACACGTTTGATATTATTATGGGCCTTCTCAATATCATTTTTTTCAATGGCCATAATTGCGATATTGGTGAACTTAATAGCGCCTTCATATAACATCAGTGTAAGCTCAGCCGGAGATGCCGTCAATATTTTACTGTTATTGTATTGCGCGTATTGGTTCATAGGTGCCATATCATTTTCCTCCAATTTTCCATTTATGTCATTTCATGCCGACATCGAAATACTCTGTCGACCTATTTTACTAATCATACCTTCAGGCATATTCGCTAATTCCACTTAGCCCAACATATTTGTTAAGGCATCTGTTTTGGACTGCATCTTAGCCATTGCAGTTTCCATCTTAGAAAACTTCGCATACCATTTATCCAGATAGTCGTTCAGCTTATCCTGTGCATCAGCGATTTTGCTGTCATAATCTGTCAGTTCTTTTTTCATTTCCTTATCGTTATATACAGTAAATGCACTGCTGTAATCGGTACTTGCCATCTGTTTTGTTAAGGAATCATACAGATTCTTGGAAAGCTGTGAAAAGAAGTCTGTCACCAGCTGTGGATCATTTGCAATCGCAGTTTTCAGCTTATCACCATTTGATTTGGTATTAGCATCATCCGGATCGCCATCGATATGATAGGCATTTTTTTCGTTTTCTGCTGCTGTAAAGTAGCTGAGGGTCTCGATACCGAAATCAGAAAGATACATTTTCTTTCCGCCGACCTCAACGCCTTCCATCATGATCTGTTTCAGAGCGCTGGATACTGAACCAAGGGTGGAATCTCTTCTGAGAAGAGAATCTTTGATCTTGTTTTCCCAGGTCTCAATCTCTTTTTCAGACATAGCATCTTTTTCTTCATCTGTTAACGGTTCGTATTTGGATGCACTGTCTGCATTATATAATTTATCCATTTCATTGATCAATTCGTTGTATTTCGTAAAGAAATTCTTGATCATGTCGTAGATACCACTGGTATCATTTTCTGTGGAAATGGAAATCTCTTCTTCGCCGGTCACCTGCATTACATTGTAGGTCAGACCATTGATTTCAAAGGTATTATCATCGGATTCAAAGGCAGCACCATTTAAGATAATTTCTGCATTCGCACCATCGATCTTCGTTGCAAGCCCCGATGTCTGATCTGTATTCATCTTATTATTGGGATCCACATATAATCCCAGAGATTTCAGCGTACTCAGAGAATTATCATCCCCATCTACTGCAGTTATATCAAAATCATATGCCTTACCGGTAGATGTAGAGCTGACAAAGAAGCGGCCATTTTTCTCGTCAAAGTTTGCATTTACACCCTCTGCCTTTAATGCGCTTACCACATCCGATATCTTAGCATCTGCGCCGAACTCCAGTGTCTTCTTCTCACCGTTGCCGACTTTGATGTCAAATTTGAACTTGCTTTCTTCGCCTTCACCTGCTGTGCTGGCAACAGCACCTAAATCGGAAAGCTTTGTATCCGCAGTGATAGCTTCGGTATTATTTTCATCCGCATTTTTCACCTGTGCGCCTGTCAGATAACCAGCCTTTGCAAGCTGTTTGATTTTCAAAGACTGCACACCATTTACAGCGTTACTTCCTGTGATCACACTAACTGCATTGGAGTTGGAAACCTTGGTAGTCTTCTTGGCATAAGCAGTGCTAAAACGCATATCGCTGAGGACATCCGTATATAAACTGTATATTTTTGTATTCAGGCTCTTCCAGGCATCGATTTTCCAGCTCAGCTTTGTCTGTGATTTCTGGATAGACTGAACCTTGATAGAACGTGCACTGGCAAGTTCCTGGATAATCGATTCTGTATCAAGACCTGAATTCATACCTGTGATTCGAATTGTCATGTTATAACCTCATTTCTATCGCTTCTCATCCACAAGAATACCGGCCATCTCCCACACTTTAGCGATCATATCTAATGTTTTTTCCGGTGGCAGTTCTTTGATGACTTCTTTTGTATCTTTATCTACGATTTTAATAGTTACACGATTTGTAGCCTCATGAATTCCAAAAACAGCTTCTGAATGGCTCATATTCTTATTGAGCTGTTCTACTGCTTTCTTGATTTTTTCATTCTGCTGTTTTGCTGACTGCTCAGAAGCCTCTTTTTCGTAAGTTCCTGTTGCATTGGTTTCAGCGTTGTCTGTTACCGCTGCTACAGATACTGTAGTCGGGTCAATGTTATTTTCCTGTGTTTGTGCAGGGTTAACTTCCATGTTAACCTGTTCTGCTTTCTGTACAACAGGCTTCTGTACCTGCTGTGCCTGCATACTCATAATGCTTCCTAATGGTTCTATTGCCATATCGTTTCACCTCCGTGTGCCGATGTTAAATGTTTTCTATAGAGTATATCGGGAAAAAGTTTGATTTCTTTAGAGGTGTGGGAAAATTTCTGGTGAAAATTTTGCTTATGGAGTATCACAGATTCATTCTTGATGTTTCCTTCTTTCTATTGTAGAATTTACAAGTAGTATATTTACGTCAGAGAGAAAACTGTCATATAGAATCCATGAAGTGAAAGGCAGTCATCATGAGCAAGGATCGGATTGAAATAGAAAAACTTTTACGTACAAACAAACCTGTTTTCTGTGAAGAATGTGGTGGGAAACTGTCCTATCGTTCTGCAGGTACTTATGTCTGCGAGAAGTGTGGACATGAAGAATTAGATGATTTTGGAAAAATCAAACTCTTTTTAAATGAAAATGGTCCCTCTCCTATCTATATGATAGCGAAAGGAACCGGCGTAGATCGGGATATTATTGAGCTCTATTTGAGAAAAGGACGTATCGAGATTCCGGAAGGCAGCAAATATTATTTGAAATGTGAAAAATGTGGCTGTTCCATTCGTTATGGCAGATATTGCCCGGACTGTGCCAGAGAACTCAGTGGAGGAATCGCTTCTCTCATGAACGAAGAGGTGGGAGAAAAACCCAAATCAGTCAATGATTCCAAAATGCAGGGAAAAGTTCATTATTTGAACAAACGTTAAGGCATTTTATAAATAACCTTCCCATTGATCATCGTATACAACGTCTTTGTCAAAGTCTCCATGGGATTTCCGTCATAGATTGCGATATCTGCATCTTTTCCCACTTCCAAGGAGCCCAGTCTGTCATCCACTCCGCAGATTTTAGCCGGATTGATGGTGATAGCCCGATAGGCTTCCAGCAGGGGCAGACCTGCCCGTACAGTTAATCCGGCGCAGATCGGTAAATACTGTAATAAAGATACCGGATGGTCTGTTGTAATGGCGGTGAGCACTCCCGCCTTTTGCAGTACGCCACAGGTCTTAAAACTCATATTCTCTACTTCGATCTTACTTTTGGAAGTCAGGTCCGGGCCCACAATGGCCGGATATCCGGCTTCTTTGATATATTCTGCAATCAAATGTCCCTCTGTGCAGTGGTCCAGAGTGATGTTGATATCAAATTCCCTGGCGATACGGATGGCAGTAAAGATGTCATCTGCCCGGTGTACATGCACCTTTAATGGGATTTCTTTTCGTATTACATCCTGCATGGCTTCCAGATCTGCATCCCATCCTTTGTCCGGGTCGTAGTCCTTTGCCCTGCGCAGGGTCTTTCGAAGCAGGGCTGCACTGGCCATTCTGGTGGCCGGATACTCATTCTGATCTCCATAGGTTACTTTCGGATTTTCCCCCAAAGCAGCTTTCATGGCGGCAGGCTGTTTTACCACCATTTCATCGATGCATCTTCCATCTGTCTTTATAAAAGCAAATTGACCTCCGATCACATTGGCACTTCCCGGCCCCACCATGACTCCGGTGATCCCGGCAGCAATAGCCTCGTGAAAAGCAGCATCCATAGGATTAATGGCATCAATAGCCCGCAGAGATGGAGTAACAGGATTCGTTCCTTCGTTACAGTCATCTCCTATCTCGCCTTTCTTCTCTTCGCAGATTCCCACATGTGAATGGGCATCGATCAGGCCCGGCATCACAATGGCATTGGTGGCATCCAGTATGCCATCCTGTTGGTTCTTCTCCCGCCAGTTCAGCCTGCGCATATCTCCCACGTCCACAATTTTCCCATCTGTTATTTCCAGGTATCCTTTTTCATATATTCGGTTATCTTCCGACATGGTAAGTATTTTCCCATTTACGATCAGCATGCCGCTCTCCTTTTCTTACACACATATCTTTTTTCATCTATATTTTTTCATCTATATCCTTTCTCATTTGTATCTTTCGCATCTGTATCTTTCGCATCTGTATCTTTATTTCTTTTTTACTCTTCAACCTAGTATGCCCAAAAAATGGCAAAATAAAACCGCCTGAGAAGATATGTCCTGTTACTTCACAGAACATATGCTTTCAAGCGGTTTATGATTTTCCATTCTGAACTTAAAACAGATCCTTCAAAGCATCCGCATTTTGGATGGTCATAGACTCTTTGTTTGCTTCCTGAATCTGAACATACACTTCTTTTCGATAAATCGGCACATTTTTGGGCGCTGAAATACCGATTTTTACCTGATCGCCCTTGATTTCCAAAATGGTGATTTCGATGTCGTTATTCACCACCAGGGCTTCCCCTTTCTTTCTGGATAATGCCAGCATCTTACTCACCTGCCTTTTCTTTTTTTGCCTGCAAAATGTCGTATACCTTAAACTTCACCGGATATTCGCCGGATTCATTATCTACGATGATCTGGCAGGCTGCCTTATTATCTGCATTGATCACGATAGGTGCCTGCAGATTTACACTCATTTCATGAATGTCCTTTGGCACAGAAACCGTTACCATGATAAAGGTGTCCTCCGGTTTCAAATCACCAAGTGGTTTTAACAGTTCATCTTCTACCATTGGATTGTAGGATTCTTTTACATAAAGCGGATCCATAACCGGCATGGCAAATGCAGGTTCATCCAGTGACTGGAGCCATTTGATGCCCCCTGCAGTTGATTTTTCTGCATCATAGATTAATGTAAACTTTTTTAAATCCGGGAATCCAATGATACCATCTGAAAATGTAATGATCTTTTCATCACTAATATCGATTGTTCCGAACACTCTGGTTTCTACTACCATAGTTTTTTCTCCTTCTCTTGTAAAATATACTTTCCAAAATACGTTTTTCTATCCCTTTATAAACTGCGCCAAAATATGATGTGGTTTGGCAAGTTCTTAGATGAAATCCATCAGATTGGTCTGCATGATCTTTCCGGTTGCTTTCAGTGCTGCTTCGTAGGTCAGCTCTGCACTGGTCAGCTGCACTGCCACTTCCGCCAGATCTGCATCCTCATTATCGGATTTCAGGGTATCAAAGGTAGTCTGCTGGGAAGATAATCTACTCTTAATCAGTTCCAACCGGCTGCCTCTGGCACCACAGTTGGTCACTGCCACATTGACCTGATCCAGGAATCCCTGCATCACGGAAATGCCGCTTTCAAAGACCTTCTGCAGGTTCTCTTTTGCATAAGTAAATGCTTTATTTGCTGCATCCAGCTGTTGCTGCAGGACTTTCTTTTCATCCTCATCTGTAGATTTTTCCAGCATACCTTCCAGTGTGGTCACCACATTTTCTATCTGATCCACATTCTCCAGTATCTTGACTACATCATCGATTTCTCTGCCAATAGCCGGGTCAAAGCACTCGTCTGCGGTGGTATTTACCTGCAGTCTCTGATTAAATCCTACATCGTACTCTATTATCTGTTTTTCTGCACTATAGGTCAGATAGGTAGGATTATATTCAATATTGTTATTCGTTGTATCCAGCTTATTGTCCTCACCACCGGAGATACAATAGAAGTAATGTTCCGGTCTTAAATCTCCTTTATTGAAAGAAGACTTCTGATAGGTAACACGGATTTCACCTTCGTTTACATTCTCTGTCAGCGGGTCATCTTTTAATCCGGATAATGTTTCATATATATTTTTACCAATCAGCAGTTCGCCGGTATCTGCCAGGTAAACGATGTCATCATCTGCCAAATCCATATCATATGGGCTTGGAATATCGGTGGATTTTGCAGTCTTTGTAGCCTCTTTCTCTACGACATTTCCGTCTTCATCCAGATAAGAGATCTTTGGTACAAATCCATCCGCTACCATATCATCACATTTCGAATAGGATAAACGGATACGATAGTAATCATGTGTGGCGATATCATTCTCAACCACATCTATATAATCTTTCTGGGTGCCTTCCTGCATGTTAGCCAGATCCATATCCTGAGTCTTATATACAGGATTTCCTTCACTATCTACTTTAGGATCACCATTTGCTTCTGTATCCTGCACAGGATTTCCATCTGCATCCCGTTCGATCATCTTAAAACTCGTACTCACATGAGTCCCCATCTTTAAATCCGCTGCCGACAGCTGCTCTGTGATTTCATAGGCCATATCCACATCTTCTGTAAATTTCAAAGATGTCTCGGTACGATATCCGGTAAACACGTATCGCCCTGCATAGTCCGCATCTCCGGTAGCATATACTTCATCCCGAAGGGACTTCAGCTGTTCCAGGATGATCTGTCTGTCGGAGGATTTCAGATATTCGTTGGAACCCTTTGTATACTGCTTCAACATATCTGTGATGACTTCCGTCACCTGCTGCATGGCATCCTCTGTGGTATTCAGCCAGGCTTCCGCATCCGGAACGTTACTCTTGTAATACTGGGAGATTTCCGTCACGCTGCTGCGAAGTCTCAGAGCACGGATTGCCACAATGGGATCATCCGAAGGTCTCACGATCTTCTTGCCGGAAGAAATCTGGCTGCTCAGGGTATCCTGCGCCACCTTCGTATTATTAATATTGGTGAGAGAATTGTTCTGCATGATTTTGTTGGTAATACGCATATAAAATCACCTTTCTTTTTTACACACCGGTTTCCAGAATCAGTCTGTCATAAATTTCCGCAAAAGTAGAAATCATTTTGGATGCCAGTGTATAGGAATTCTGATACTGTACCAGATTCAGGGCCTCTTCATCCTGATCCACACCAAAAATGGATAATCTCTGATTCTGCAATGTATTCTCCATGGTCTCATAGGTAGTAGAAAATGTCTTTGCACTGTTGGCATTTAAGGATACATCGCCCAGGAGGCAGGTCAGGAATTCACCTGCATCACAGCCTCGGAAGCTCATCTGTTTCTTATCCGTAAACATATCGGAAAGTGCAGAGATGTTATCGTACTGGGATTCCCCATCTGTCTGAGACTCTGCTTTCTTGGTAGCTAAAAGCTCTGCATTGGCAGTCAGTGCTTTTGCAATGTTTACATTGGTTGCTGTCAGTCTGTAGTAGGTATCCTCTGTACTTGTCAAACTATAAACACCTTCTGCTGTTGTTTTGCTGAATATAGCTTCAATACTTTTTGCTGCCACATCATTTTCACCTTTAAACTTGCCCTGGGTTCCGTCGATGTAATCTGCCGTAAACATCAGAGTTCCGACTTCACCATCGTCAGTATAACCACTCTCTAAAATGCTGTTAAAGGCCTGGCTGAACAGCCTCACCCATTCATTCATCTGGGACATGTAATAAGGAATACCCTGATAGTTAATGGTGCTTCCGGTGCTGGTTTCTCGTCCCACCTTAGATTCTGAGATTTTCACATCATCATTCAACTGGAAGGTATAATAATACTTAGCATTTCCATCCGCATCCACTTCCATGGAATAGGTCCAGCCACTGTAGGTAAACAATTGATTTCCTATATTGATGCTTCCGCTATTAGATAAATTACATTTATTTAAATCGGTCAGGTATTCTGCAGTCACTTCAATCTTTGCTGTATTGTTGGTTGTATCGACTTCTGCCACTGTTCCTTTGAAGTTTTCACCGTTATTACCATCTCTGAGCTGCAAAAGACCTGCCAGCTCGCCACCCATACTACTGTTGGTGGTATTGAACTGATCACCACCTACCCAGTAAATATCATACAATCCCACGATATCCGACTGATTCACCTTATAATCAGACTCTCTGGCTCTTACCTCCAGTTCATTCCGATCGTTTCCATCTACCAGAATCTGTCCACCGGCGATTCTCACGATGAAACGATGTGCACCGGTCTCACGATCCGGATTGTTGCTGTCATAGATTGGAGTCTCTGAAACAGAAACATCCACAATTTTGGAAAGTTCATCCACCAGCTTATCTCTTTCGTCACGAAGCTCATTGGCTTTTGCTCCGGTCAGCTCCACCACGTTGATCTGCTTATCAATGGAAGCGATTTCCTGAGACAGAGAATTAATAGCATCCACTTTCACCTTGATTTCGGCATTGACGTCCTTCTGCAGGTTTTCCATGTTGGCAGAAAGATTATTGAAATATTCCGTCAGCTTCGTAGCAGTGGAAATAAATTCCTGCTTTGATGTAGAACTGCCTGCATTTTTGAGCACTTCCTGCAGAGATGTTTTCAGTGCTGTAAAGACAGTATTAAATCCGGTCTTTCCGTCATCTGTGAAATAATCCTCGATCATATTGGTGTAATACAGCTTTTCCGAATATTCCCCATAGCGGGTCTCGTTCTCCCGGTATTTCGTATCGTAAAACTCATCCCGGATACGTTCAATGGCTATGGTCTCAACACCGGCTCCGGCACATCCATAAGTCGTAAACGTACGAAGTGCATTAGCTGCCTGCTGTACCACCTGCTGTCTGCTGTATCCCTGTGTATCGGAATTCGATATGTTATTTGCGGTTGTGTTAAGTGCTGCATTGGCTGCCCGGAGTCCGGAACCGGCAATGCTCAGCCCAAAGAAAGTTGATGACATATTTTTTCCTCACAAAGCATTTATGCCCCGAATGCATTCAACATATTTTCCAGCATGGAGTTTAAGGTATTGATATATCTGCTGGCTGCATTATATGCATTCTGGTACATGATCATAAACTGCAGTTCTTCATCGGAAGAAACGCCCAGAATCTGTTCCCTTGCGTTTGCTGCTTCTTCCACCGTAGTCTGCTGGCTGCTGTAAATCGCTTCGTAAACCGAACCGGAATTGGAAATCTGGGTTACCAGATCGCTGTAATATTCCATAAAATTGGTTTTCTTCGTAGTGTTCGGATTCAGCTTGTAGTCCTTGGTGTTAAATGCATCCTTTAATTTTTCGGCTGTGGTGTAATCCACCGAACCATCCTCTGTTTTCATCTTAAGCAGGGATGGCTGCTGTAAGAAGTTCGGATTTACTGCAATATTTCCCACATGCCAGCCTTCTTCTTCAATGGTCCTTACAAAAAGAAGATTATCGGTATTACCTGTACCGTCTGTATATCCTGCATCTCCCAGGATTTTATTGACTGCAGTCGCAATGTTGTTGATCAGTCCGTCAAACTCTGCCTGAATGTTCATACAGATGGACTGGGCGATATTTTTATTGTAATGATCATTTTCTGTTGTCAGGTCGTCGGAATTGGCACGATGGTCGCCACGGGCCAGTAACAGTCCTTTCACCCTGCCCACGTCGGTATCTAAATCAGAAGAAATCTCTCTCTGCAGATCAAACACTCTGGCAGAATCTGCATTGTAAACTCTCTGTCCTGCTTCATTGATATAGGAGCTGGCATTCTGTGGCCAGTATGGTGTGTAAAAACCATTTTCATCCATATCCATCGCCATCTCATATACCGTATCCCGTTTGACAAAATCTACACCTTCTATCTGAACGGAAACATAAGTATCCACGTCTTCCGAATATTTGATATCGCAGAGTTTGGAAAGTTCGTCCAGGATTGCATTTCTTTCATCCCGAAGATCGTTGGCATGTTCTACGCCGCCGATTTCTATTTTAGCAATCTGATCATTTAGCTCTTTGATTCTCTGTCCATATTTATTGATCTGGTCTACTGCACTTTTTACCTGGGTATTTAAATTGTCCTGATAATCGCAGACACTTTCATATACATTGGTTGCCCGTTCAATCAAGGTCTGGGCCTTGGATACAAATAAGCCCTGGGTAATCGGGCTGCTGGGATCGTTGGCAAGATTCTGTATGGTTTTCCAGAAATCAGAAATGGATTCCTGAAAATTGTTGTCTCCGCTTTCCCCCAGCAAATCTTCCAGCTGGATCATAGAAGTATAGGATACTTCATAGAAAGCGCTTCTTCCCGATTCTTTTCGATAGGTTTTGTCCAGGAAATAATCTCTGACCTGTCTGGCCTCTGCATAACGAACACCCATACCTATATCTGCGGTATAAACTGTGCTGTTACTGCCTGCCAGTACATTATAGTGACGAGTAGAAAGGGACACCTGCTGTCTGGTGTATGCAGCGGTATCCACATTAGATAAGTTATGTGCAACTGTATTTAAAGCATCAGAGCCGGTTCTGAGAGCCCCTGCTCCTACGTATATTCCACTTAATAACGACATATTTGGCACCTCGGATGTTACTGCTTCGCGTCAAACCGTCCCTGCGTCTGTCCTATATGGCTTCCGTCATTATAGGCACCTTTGTTATAATTAGCAGTTTCCGGTGCAGACTTCATCGCTTGCAGCAAATTCATTTCAAACTGATTCATCTCCAGTGCATCTTCAATCAGGCCTCTGTTCTGGTCATTCACCTGTTTCATCTGATACACTGCTGTTTTCAACCGGTCATGGCACTGGGCCATTTTCTGCTGTTCTTCCGGTCTTCTTTCCAGTACGCGAATCATATCCATTAGTTTAAGCGACTCAACATCCGTGTTAAGCACCTTAGCGATTTCTTTCATCACATTGCTGCGTTCCTTCTCAATGTGATTAATCTTCTCAGCTACAAGCTGTTCCTCATCCATGATTGCCTGAAGCTGGGGTAAGTCCCCCTTGATAATGACAGGGGTTTTCTTTCTGGATAAAGTGGTCAATTCTTCATATGCTTCGCTTTCTCTATCTAAAATATCCCGCAAATTGTCAATCAAACTGGCCACTTAACTCACCTCATAAATACTTTATAGAAATTTCTTTCTGTCAGAAGTTCCTTTCCGTCAGAAATTCTTTTCCGCCAGAAGTTTTCTCTGCAAATCAAAATACAGAAATTTATTCTCCTGCGATTTTCCAGAGTTTCTCAGCAAAAGATTCGCCGCTCACTTCGTAAGTTCCTTTATCCACTGCTGCCTTGATCGGAGCTGTGATATCTTCACGGATATCAGGAGCTGCTGCAACAGCCTGCTTTGCTACCTGGATTTCTCTACCAATGCTGGAAATTTCCACGCCATCTGTACGTCCCACAGCTGCTGCTTTCTTGGTCTGAGACACTTTCTTCGTATTATAAAGCTGCTGTACCTGAATATATGGATTTATTTTCATAATGATCTCCCCTCCTTGGGTATATTACTTCCTTGTTACCATTTCTATAAATGTTATCGGAAGATTTCCAAAAGACTTTATAGAAATTCAAAATTTTCCCCAACTTTTTTCGGGCAGCTTTTTTCACCGAAAAAAAGACTGCCCGAAGGCAGTCTTTGAAATCTATACATCCTTATACATTTTTGAATCGTTCTACTTCATCGCTGAGTTTCCGTGAAATCTGCAGATTATTATCTGTTTCATGCTGGATCTGTGTAATTGCTTCTACCAGCCCAACCATATTTTCTGCCACATCGGCAACACCGCGGGCATCCTCTTCCACTGCAGTACAAACACTGTTAATACTTTCATTCATGTCTTCCATGGTACTGTTGATAGTGCTGCTATTA
>JBJENT010000149.1:0-12186 GCA_051880335.1 Lachnospiraceae bacterium | reverse complement strand
AAGGCCGTAGCATGACTATGTTTCTGACACAAAAGAAATAGTGCAGACCTGGTTATGTATAACATAGCTAAATTTATTGGATTACAGGAGGAATGAATTATGCCAAAAATGAAGACAAGCAGAGCTGCTGCTAAACGTTTCAAATTAACCGGAACAGGTAAATTAAAAAGAAACAAAGCTTACAAACGTCATATCTTAACCAAGAAGTCTACAAAGACTAAGAGAAACTTAAGACATGCTGTTATGACAGATGACACAAATGTAAAGAATATGAAGAAGATTTTACCATACTTATAATTAGACCGGTTAGGAGGAATGAAACATGGCAAGAGTGAAGGGCGCTTTAAACGCAAAGAAAAAACACAATAGAGTACTGAAACTTGCAAAAGGTTACAGAGGAGCAAGATCTAAACAGTATAGAATCGCTAAACAGTCTGTTATGAGAGCATTAACAAGCTCCTATGCAGGTAGAAAAGAAAGAAAACGTCAGTTCAGACAGCTGTGGATCGCACGTATCAATGCAGCAGCAAGACTGAATGGTTTATCTTACAGCAAATTCATGTATGGTCTGAAATTAGCAGAAGTAGACATGAACAGAAAAATGTTAGCTGAACTTGCAGTAAATGATGCAGAAGGTTTTGCAACATTAGCAGAACTTGCTAAATCTAAACTGAACTAAAAAGTTGCACAATGGAGGGCCAACGCATTGCGGATGGCCCTTTTATATGATAGAATATATAAAAATATAAAAAACATAAAATTTTTTGAAATTTTTCTAATTTTTTTGAGCCGTTTTCATAAGAGGAGGCGTCTTAATAGTTAGAAAAGCAACAAGAAAGAGTTGAAGTTGGGAACGCCCGTAACATTGAGCCTGATTTTGACAAAGCAGATAAACGAATGCCTGTTCTTTTAGATTTGTTTGCTTTGACAAGATTAGGCTTTCGTTTTCTGACAACAACACATTTCTACATTAAAAAATGTGTAAAGGAATTTTTAAGGAGAGGAAAAATGAGAAGGAAAATTTTCGAGAACAAAATCGTGAGAAAAAGCATTGTATGGGCGATGACTTTTATGATGGCATTTTCATCCGTGGGCGGAAGCATGACGGTTTATGCAACGGAAGCACCTACAGAAGGAGAAATTCTTAACGAGTCCAGTGACTCTGTTGCAGAAGCAGCAGAAATAGTTGCAGAAGCCGCTGATACAGCATCAGCTGCAGCAGAAGCAGCAAAAGATGCAGCAGCTGCTGCAGAAACAGCTGCAGACGCGGCAGAAGCACTAGAAAAAGCAATATATGGCGAGAGTGAAGAGACCGAAGAAGGTGAAGAGACCGGAGAAGGTGAAGAGACCGAAAAAGGTGAAGAAGCTGGTAAATCTGGAGTTGTTGAGTATAAAGATGTTGTTGATCCTGTAACAGGTGAGACAAAAAAAGAATTAGTTACAATTGCTGATGATGAACTTGATGCGGCGAAAGATGCAATAGATGATAATAACGCTGCTGTAGACACTGCAGATGGAGATATGTCAACTATTTCAGGTGCTAAAGATAGTACAGAAAAAGCACAGCAAGCAGCAGAAGGTGCTAAAACTAAAGCAGAAACAGCAAAAAATGATGCAAAAGCTGCTTTAGAAGCAGTTCTGAACGCACCTGCAGACTCACCGGAAGGTAATCAGGAAGCAGCAGCAGAAGCAGCAAAGACAGCACAGATAGCATTAGATGCAGCGATTGAAGCAGAGGATGCAGCTAAGACAGCGAAAGAAAGTGCAGAAAAGGATGTTGAAGATGCAAAGAAAGCATATGAGGATTTAGTGGTTCAGCTCGATGCAATTGATACTGCGGATGCTGCTAACAAATTGGCAAAAGCGGAAACAGAACTGGAAGCTGCACAGGCTGCTTTCGCAGAAGCAGAGAAGGCATATAACGAAGCAATGAAACAATCTGAAGATGCAAAAATCATTGCAAAAGATGCGGAAGCTGTTAAAGAAGCTGTCGAAGCAGTAGAACAGAAAGGAACTGTTGCAGAAGCAGCTGTTGGTACAATTAAAGATAAACTGGCAGAAGTAAAGACTGATGTTAATTATGATACATTAGTGACTGATGATAAGGCTGCTAAGGAAGCATTGGCAAGTGCAACAGAGGCAGCAGAGAAGGCAGAAAACGAAAATCGTGATAAAATTAGCACGGCAGAGAGTGAGCTGAATGAATATAACAGCAAAAAAGCTGAATTAGATGGTGTAATGGCTGGTTTAAAAAGTGAAAAAGCAGCAGCAGATAGTGTCATTGACAAAGGTGATTCCTGGTGGATTTGGGGATATGAAACCAATATTGAACATTATAAAGATGTGGCTGGAAAGAAACCTGGATCTTGGAAATATTGGCCAGTTTCAAAGTGGAGCAAGGACGAGATTAACTATGCAAAGAACTATGTAGCGGCATACAATTCTGCTAAAACGGTTTCTTCCGATAAGCAAGCATCAATTAATGAACAGCAAAAACTGATTAATGCCCAGCAAGAATTGATTAATGCTAAACAGTCTGAGTTAGATGGATACAACAAAATTATCAATGATGCTAACGATGCAAAGGCAAAAGCTGAAAATGCAGCAGCAGTTGCTTCGACAAGGTTGAGTGCAGTAAATACTTTCCTTTATTCAGGTGATGCAAACAGCTATGAAATGACAGAGGAAGAAGCCAAAAGGTATGAAGAACTGCAGAAGGAAATGGCAAATTCTGCTACAGAATACAAAGGTGCATTAGATGATACTATTAAGTACATTGATGCAACGAACGAAAAGTGGTATGAAGTAATTGTGGGTATGTTTACAGGCGATACATGGAAAAATCTCTGTAAAGAACTTGACTTGGAAGAAAAATATCATGATGAAGTGTGGTATGGAACTGATGGTACATGTTATGTACTGAAATCTGATAAAAACAATTCTAATTTCCTCATTGCCATGACAAATGGTAAGTTTGTTGCAAGTAAAGTTGATGAAATGGAAGCAGCAGCGTTCAAAGCAAGCTTTGATGCAATCGTAGCAGCAGATGCATCAAGTGCAGCAGCAAAAGATATTCAGAGAGAAGCAGATGCATTGGCAGCATATCAGGAAGCAAAGGCAGCATTAGAAGCAGCTCAGCTGAAATATGAAAATTTAGCAGAATTGAAAACTACTGAAGCAACATTAAAGCAAGCAGAGCAGAGCTTGAATAATGCAAAAGCCGCAGCAGAAGCCGCAGCAGAAGCATATACGGCAACAGTTGTTAACCGTAAGCTGACTGAGAATTATTATAAATGGGCAGATGCGTTAGCAGCTACACAGATGACGCATGCATTTGTACAGATAAGTGAAGATGGGGAACCGGTAACAACAAATACAAGATTTGACCTTACAGACGATGGTGTTAAGGGAGTATCTGTTGACCACTTTAACCCGATGACTTACGAAGGTAAAAAGCAAGCAGGCGACAAAGGTATAGAAGTGCCTTATGAATTGTATAAAAAGTATGTTAGTGTAATGTACGACACATACGTTTTTGATTATAAATCTAATACGGATGAATTTAAAGCTGGCACAGAACTCAAATCTAAAAACGGTAAAGGTATTGCACATGAATCAATTGAGAGTGCTGTAGGTGTAATTTACTGGGTAATCGGCGAAGATGGTTTGTTGACAGGAGATTATTACATGTCTGAGGAAGGCATGCCAAGTGGAACATACTTTGTAGCTTATTCTTTCAAGAATCATCCGGATGGAAATCATCTTGACGGTGTAATCTTCGAATATACAGCCCCTGAAAATACAGATAATACCCCAGCCGGTGGTGGAACAACCACAGGTGGTGGCGCAGGTGGTGGCGGAAGAGCAGCCGGCACAGCAGGTGACGTACTTGGCGCAAAACGTGAAGATCTGGCGATCGTTTCTGAAGAAGGCGATGTACTTGGCGCAACAAGAGCACCAAAGACAAGCGATGCTTCTAAAGCTATCCTTTGGATGCTGGTAATGGGAAGCTCCGCAATCGGCGCAGCAGCAGTTCTGGCTTCCAAGAAAAAAGAAGCATAAGATAGAAGCTTTAAGATGAAAAGTTTCAAAACAGATTATATGAATAATATGTAAATCTAAAGTGGCGTGGAATTCCGCGCCACTTTTTTATATGTTTATATTATCTGAATCTGCATAATCACCAAAAAAGAAAGGTGAAAATCGTGCAACAAATAATCAATAAATATATTGCAACGATAATGCCTCTGTGATATGATTCATATTACAAAGCATATAAGTTTTCATATCTTTGCCCGTCCGGGCTTCTGAATTCTAAAGCTGCAAAGCAGCAATCTGAAAATCTATGCTTTTAAATTCCAACTATACTAAATTTAAAGCAGGGGATTTTCACGGAAGCTCCTGCGGAAAGGAGATATGGCATGAAAATGCCCAAAGTGTTAAGCTGGTGGATCCAGAAGGTTAGTGGAGAACGAGCCAAACTGGATCAGAAGATTAAAGAATTTCTGTCAAATAAAATAATACTTGCCTGGATACTTAAGTATACTGTTCAGGAATTTTTCGAGTTTGAGATAACAGAAATTCGAGACATGATAGAAGGGGAAATAGAAATCAGCAGTGTTCCGTTGGAGCCTGGGTCGCCAAGATTACTTTTACAAAAGGGAAAGGAAATGATAACAGGTCTGCCTTCGGAGGACCGGGTGGAAAATGAAGGTGTTGTATATTATGATATCAGATTTTTCGTAAAATACCCGAAAGAGGATAAGCTGATAAAAATGATAATCAATCTGGAGGCACAAAACGAGTTTCGGAAGTACATCGTAAAAAGAGGTTTTGTATACTGTGCCAGAATGATTTCTTCCCAGATTAGAAAAGAGTTTACTCCGCCACATTATGAGCAGGTGAAGAAGGTGGTTTCCATATGGTTGTGCTTTGACTCGCCAAAGTATGCCAAGGATACGATAACATCTTTCAAAATATCGCAGAATAATCTGTATGGAGATTTCCCATATGGAAGACTGGAAAGCGATGTGATGGAAGTGATTTTGGTATGCTTGCCGGAAGATGAGAAAGGCGTGGATGGGATATGGAAGTGTGAAAGTCAGAATGAACTGATCAAGATGCTTTCCACTGCATTATCGGGAAATCTTTCTGCCGAAGACAAGATAAGTATGCTGGAATCGGAATATAATATGGAAATGGCTTCAGAAAAGGAGGTTAATGACATGTGTAATTATAGCGAATATATAGAAAAACTTGGGATTAAAAAAGGACGTGCCGAAGGGCTTATTGAAGGTCGAGAAGAGGGCCGCGAGGAAATGCGCGCGGAGTTGCAGCCTGAGATAGATGCATTGAAAGCACTTCTTATTGCTAATAATATTCCATTTGAGCAGAGCAAGCAATGAACAAAGGAATTACAATTATGGAAAAACCAGTTGATAAATTGCCACCGCACAATGACTAGAATACATAAAACGAGCCGAATATGCCTCCAAGTCTAACGGGATTTGGAGGCTTTCTTCTGCCCATTTCAGTTAAGGAAAAACTGTCTGGAAAAAGGAATTATGGTATGATTCCGAGTGGTAAAAAATAACACCAGTCGGCTTGAAGTGGGTCTTCTGGTCTAGTATAATAAGAAGGTGTACGATAAGGAATAAACAGTAAGAGAGCAAGAGATAGAAAATTGCAAAAAAGCAAATAAATATTAGGAAAGAAAAGGAAAAGAAAATGGGTGTATTAAGTGGTTTAAAACCGGAAAAAGTATTTTATTATTTCGAGGAAATCTGCAAGATTCCTCATGGTTCTGGAAATGTGGATCAGATCAGTGATTATCTGGCAGATTTTGCAAAACAGCGCGGATTGTCCTATTTACAGGACACCACAAAGAATATCATTATTTCAAAGGAAGCATCAGCCGGATATGAAGATTCAGAGGGTGTCATTCTTCAGGGCCATATGGATATGGTAGCAGTGAAAAAGCCGGATTCTACGATCAATATGTTGACGGATCCTCTGAAACTGAAAGTTGACGGAGATTACGTATACGCTGAGGATACCAGCCTTGGTGGTGATGATGGTATTGCGATTGCCTATGCATTGGCGATTCTGGATGATGATTCTATCCCTCACCCACATTTGGATGTTGTGATCACAGTAGATGAAGAAGTGGGAATGGATGGTGCAAAGTCCATTGATATTTCCGGTTTAAAAGGCACCAGATTATTAAATCTGGACTCGGAAGAAGAAGGATATTTCCTGGTTGGTTGTGCAGGTGGTGCCCGTGTTGAACATTTCCTTCCTGTCGTAAGAGAGGAGAGGGAAGGTATCAGTGTGACATGTAAAGTGGAAGGGCTTCAGGGCGGACATTCCGGTGACTCCATTGACAAAGAAAGAGGAAATGCAAACAGTCTGCAGGGAAGAGTGCTGGATGCTATTTTGCAGGTAAGTGAAATCGGGATTTATGACATGCAGGGTGGTCTGGCTGATAATGCCATTCCCAGAGAATGTGAATTGAAATTTATTGTTGTAGAAGAAAATGTTGGAAAGGTACAGCAGGCTGTAGCAGAACTGGAAAAGGATTTACAGGCAGAGCTGGCGGTAAAAGATCCGGATGTAAAGATTATTTTTGTAAAAGGATCTGTTCAGAAAGAAAGCTGCTTAGATCAGGCATCCTGTGAAAAGGTGATGAGAATTTTGCTGGCTATGCCAAATGGTGTACAGGCAATGAGTGCCGATATTAAAGGTCTTGTTCAGACTTCTCTCAACAATGGCATTATGAAATTGGAAGAAAAGCAGCTTACCATTGTGACCTCCGTAAGAAGCTCCATTGCCAGCGAAAAGCAGGCACTGATCAAGAAAATCAGTGCAGTTACAGCTCTTGCCGGCGGAACTGCAAAGGTATTTTCAGATTATCCGGGCTGGGCTTATAAAGCTGATTCTGTAGTGCGGGATAAATGTATTGAAGTATATCGTGAAATGTATGGAAAAGAGCCTATCGTAAGAACCATCCATGCAGGATTGGAATGCGGTTTATTGTTAGAAAAGAGACCGGATTTGGATTGTATATCCATGGGACCGGATATGTGTTCCATTCATACAACAGAAGAAAAACTGAGTATTTCTTCTACAGAAAGAGTGTGGAAATACTTATGTAAACTTCTCGCAGAATTGAAGTAGTTAAAAAACTCACGGAAGGTATGTGGCGTGTAGGGGGAATATATGCGGTTTTTACATTTAGCAGATCTTCATATCGGAAAAAGAGTAAATGGTTTTTCTATGTTGGAAGATCAGATGTATATTCTGAATGAAATATTGAAATTGGTAGAAGAAAATCAAACAGATGCAGTGTTGATAGCAGGGGATGTCTATGATAAGGCCCTGCCATCAGCGCAGGCTGTTCAGGTGCTTGACCAGTTTATCAGTAAGCTGGTTGAACTGGGACAACAGGTCTTTATCTCCTGTGGAAATCATGATAGTGCGGAGCGGCTTGCATTTGGAGGCGATGTAATGAAAAAGGCAGGTGTGTATGTGACACCTGTCTTTTCTAAAATACCGGAGCCCATTGTACTTCAGGATAAATGGGGAGAAATCGGTTTCTATATGCTTCCGTTTTTAAGACCGTCCATGGTACGAGCTGTGTTTGAGCGGGAAAATGTGAAAACAGGCCATAAGGAAGAGGAGTATCAGGACGGAGCAGAGTTACAGGAGAATGCAGAACATCAGGTAATCTCAAGCTACCAGGATGCGTTGTCGGCTGTGATGAACAGGATGAAGCCACCGAAAGCAAGACGAAACGTACTTCTGGCTCATCAGTTTTTGACCGGAGCTCTGCAGGATGATTCAGAAGAGTTTATGGTTGGCGGCGTGGAGAACGTGGATTATGAGCTGTTTACGGATTTCGATTATGTAGCTCTGGGACATATTCACAGAGCGCAGAAAGTGGGAAAGGATTATATCAGATACAGTGGAACACCTTTGAAATATTCCTTTTCCGAGGCAAGCCATAAAAAGTCGGCTACACTGGTGGAGATAGAAGAAAAGGGAAAACTTTCCATCCGGGAGCTGCCATTAAAGCCTCTTCGGGAACTGCGAAAACTGAAGGGAAGCTACGATGAACTGGTATCCAGAGAAAACTACGTGGGGACAAATACAGAGGATTATCTGCATATTACTTTGACCGATGAAGAAGAAATCCTGGACGTGATGAATAAGCTGCGCTTCATTTATCCTAATATGATGAAACTGGAATATGACAACACCAGAACCAGAACGAGACAGCAGATCATACCCCGGGAAAAGGCGGTACAGAAAAATCCTATGGATTTGTTTGAGACCTTTTACGAGCAGCAGAATAATCAGAAAATGACAGATGCACAAAGAGAGTTTGCACAAAGCATCTTGAAACAGATACAGGGAGGGAACGTATGAAACCGGAAAAATTGGTGATGTCTGCGTTTGGCTCCTATGCCGATGTGGTAGAAATAGATTTTATAAAATTTAAAGAGCAGGGTCTGTTCCTGATCGCCGGGGATACCGGTGCAGGTAAGACCACTATTTTTGATGCTATCATTTTTTCCCTTTATGGAGAAACCAGTGGGGAATACAAAGATAGCAGTATGCTCCGAAGCCAATATGCGAAGCCGGAAACACCTACTTTTGTGGAGCTTATTTTTGCTTTTCAGAATAAAAGATGGAAGGTGACCCGCAATCCCAAATACGAAAGACCGGCCAAACGTGGCGATAAAATGACCCGGGAGCAGGCAAATGCAGAGCTTCTTTGTCTGGATGAGGTGAGTTTTTCTGAGGATATGGGATCTGCAGATGAAATGGATGCATCCGGGATGATGAAAGCGTCTAATGGAAAGGGTACATCCGGAATTTTAGTCTCCGGCTATGGTAACGTAACGAATTATATCACCGAGCTGCTGGGAGTTACAAAGGAGCAGTATTCTCAGATTGCCATGATCGCTCAGGGAGATTTTATGAAGCTGCTTATGGCATCTACAAAACAGCGGACGGAGATTTTTCGGGAGATTTTTCATACCAAATTGTATCAGAGTTGGCAGGAGAGACTGAAAACAGAATCTAAAGCGCTTCATGATGCCTATGATGACAGTGTAAAGAGCATCGTGCAGTACACAGATGGAATATTATGTAAACCCAAAAGCGATTTTTTCTACAGGATTGAGAATATGAAGTCTCAGCAAAACCGGAAAGAGAGCGGTATTTTTGTAGAAGAATGGAAAATTATACTGGAAAAACTGCTGGAAGAGGATAAAAAAGAGCAGGAAACAATAAATTCGACGTTATGTAAACTAAATGAAGAGATTCAGGAAAAGCAGCTACAAAAAAACAATTTAGAATTGAAGGAAAAACGAAGGAAAGAGTATACGGAAAAGCAAAAGGAACAGACTGATGTTACAGAGAAGTTTTCCCAGGCAGAGGAGGCTCTTCAAAAAGCACAAAAAGACGGAGAAGAGTTGGAACGATTGACTGTGGAAATTGCACAGGCTGATGAAACGATAAAGAAATGGGAGAATTTGGAGCGTTTACAGGAGGAGAAAAGAAAGACAGAGCAGTTGAAGAACGCTGAGGATTCTACCATATCAGAGACGGAAGCAAAATTATCCCGGCTTCATCTCCTTATGGAAGAGCAGGAGAAAGAGCTTGCCGGTATCGGCAATCCGGAACTGGAGCAGGTGCAGTTGCAGGGAAAACTGGATAAAGTAAAAAGCAGGCAGGTCATATGCAGGGAGCTTTTATCTTTAGGAGAGCTTTTTGAAAAGAATCAGCAGTTCTATCAAAAAGCAAAAAAACATTATACAGAAATGCATGGGAAATACCTGGAAAAGGAAAGAAACCATATGCAGGCTGAGGAACTTTTTTTCCGGGAACAGGCCGGTTTGCTGGCAGAGAGCCTTGTGACAGGAATGCCCTGTCCGGTTTGCGGTTCTGTAGAACATCCCAGTCCGGCCAAGGCATCGGAGCATGCACCCAGCAGGGAAGAACTAAATGCTCAGAAGCATCAGATTCAGAAGTTGTTTCAGGAGGTAGATGCCTGCAGTAAGAAAGTTGCAGTCGAGCAGGAGAAACTCCATGGGACAATAAGCCAGATCCGGCAAACTGCCCGGAAGCTGGAAGAGGATATTTCACTGGAAAATACTTTGGTCGAAGATACTTTAGAAGAAAATGTTTTATCAGGAAACATTACGATAGAAAATATCATAAAAGAAGAATCAGGGAAGGAAGATATCTGCGCAATCGTTTTAGACATGCACCCGGTTCAGGAGCAGTTTGACCTGTTGGAAAAGAGTATATATTCCATCCAAAATGAGTTATGTAAACTTAAAGAAAAGCAGGAAAGAAAGCAGCAGCTGGAAAAACAGCTGCCGGAAAACAGGAAGAACCAGGAAGTGTATAAAAATGCCATGCATGTTTCTGAGACAAAGGTTGCTGGCATGAAAGCAAAGCTGGAAGAACTTCAGCTTCAGATCGAGGAAGGAAGAAGCCGGGTCGAAGGCGAGAGCAAAGTAGAATGGCAGTCCATACTGGAGGGTAAAATACTTCGAAAGACCCAGATTGAACAGGCTCTGATGCAGGCGAAGGAAAATCAGGCATTTTATCGGGATAAGGAAAAACAGCTTCTGGGAATCATGAAGGTTTTGAAAGAGCAGATAGAGGAGCTTCCGGATGGAAATCTGGAGGAATCGATTTCTGTTCTGAATGATCTTTTTGAAAAAAGGGAAGCCCTTACCAAAGAAAAGGAAAACGTAGGGCACAGATTACTTACCAACAGCCGGATTTTGGAAAACATAGAAAAAAGAGCATCGGTGATGAAAGAGGCAGAGGATAAGTGGCTGATGGTAAAGAGTCTGTCCAATACCGCCAACGGAAACGTAAGTGGAAAGGATAAGATTTATCTGGAAACCTATGTGCAGATGACTTATTTTGACCGTATCATTGCCAGAGCAAACAGCAGATTTTTTGTAATGAGTTCCGGACAGTACGATCTGGTTCGATCAGAGTGCGGCAGTGATCAAAGGCAAAACAGTGGCTTTGAGCTGAATGTAATGGATCATTACAGCAATACCCTTCGTAGCGTCAAAACATTATCCGGTGGGGAATCCTTTTTGGCAGCACTTTGCCTTGCCTTGGGACTGGCTGATGAGATACAGCAGTCTGCCGGAGGAAACGCTTTGGATGCCATGTTTATTGATGAAGGATTCGGTACTTTGGATGAAGAAGCACTGAATCATGCTTTGAAAGCATTGGCGGACCTTTCAGATGGAAACAGGATGGTAGGTATCATATCTCATGTGGAAGCACTACGTGAAAAAATCGAAAAGCAGATCGTGGTGGAAAAACATGGAGTTATGGGAAGCTCTATTCGATTTGTTGGATAACAGCAAAGTGCTTGCTTTCATAGCGACAATTCATAGCGACAATTCATAGCGACAATTCATATCTGCAAGGCAGCTTTATTTGCCTAATAGAAGAGTATTTTGACTGTTTCCAGTAGGAAAATTACTTGCGATGAAGGATTTCATAAGTTACTATATAAAGGAAGGTATTCAAAGAGAATTTGATAGAATTCGATATTCTTTGGAAAATAAAAAACGACTAGGAGGCATGGAACATGTTAAAAGGTATTCCAACAATTTTATCCCCAGAATTATTAAAAGTATTGGACGAAATGGGTCACACAGATGAGATTACAATCGCAGATGGTAACTTCCCGGGTCATACATATGGCAAGAAAGTTATTCGTTTAGACGGACATGGTGTTCCGGAAATTCTGGATGCTATTTTACAGGTATTTCCACTGGATACATATCCAAATGCAAAGGGTGAAGATGATCCGCCATGTACACTGATGGCTCTGGAGCCAAACGATGTAGGCAAAGTTGCTACTCCGATTTGGGATGAGTACAAAGCTATCGTTAAAAAATATGATGATCGTGGAGCAGATGCTTTCCAGGAAATCAACAAATGGAAATTCTATGATCAGACAAAAGAGAAATCTACATGCGTTATCATGTCTACAGAGACTGCTATTTACGCAAACATTATTTTAAGAAAAGGTGTTGTTATTCCGGAATAATCGTTGTTTCATTATGTGATTTTTTCATTATATGATTGTTTCATTATATAATTGTTTTATTATGATTCGGAAATTACAGCTAAAAA
>JBJENT010000148.1:0-2278 GCA_051880335.1 Lachnospiraceae bacterium | reverse complement strand
AAGGCGGTTTGAAATACATTCAAACCGCCTTTGGCTTTTACCAAAATCAATATAGCACACTTTTAAAATCCAATCAACCAGTCATACATCTCCTGATATTTTTTGGCTGATACATTCCAGGAAAAGTCGGCAGCCATGGCACGGTCTACCATCTTATTCCATTCCCGCTTCTTATCATAATAAATCTTTTCTGCATAGCGCACAGTTGCCATCATTTCATGGGCATTATAGTTTACAAAACTGAATCCGGTACCGGTGCCTTCATATTCATTGTATGGCTGAACGGTATCCTTAAGTCCGCCTGTTTCCCTTACGATCGGTAAGGTACCATATCGCAGGCTCATCAGCTGGGACAATCCACATGGTTCAAACAGGGATGGCATCAAAAATGCATCACATGCTCCATATATTTTATGGGATAAAGCATCTGAATAATAGATATTGGCAGATACTTTATTGCTGTATTTCCAGTCGAAATAACGGAACATATTCTCGTATCTTTCCTCACCGGTACCCAGCACAACAATCTGAATTGCATCCTGGCATATCTCGTCCATAACACGTGCGATCAGATCAAAGCCCTTCTGATCCGTAAGTCTGGACACAATACCGATCATCATGATCTTATCATTCTGCTCCAGTCCAAGCTCTTTCTGCAGTGCTCTCTTATTCTTAATCTTCTCTTTTCTGAAATTAATCGCATTGTATGGATATTCCAGATACTTATCGGTTTCCGGATTAAAGCTGTCATAATCGATACCGTTTACGATACCTCTGAGATCTCCGGATCTGGCACAAAGCAGACCATTTAATTTTTCTCCGTAAAAGTCTGTTTTGATTTCTTCTGCATAAGTATTACTTACTGTGGTGATTGCATCTGCGTATACCAATCCGCCTTTTAACAGATTGGCATCCTTATATGCCTCCAGTTTATCCGGTGTGAAGAAATAGTCCGGAAGTCCTGTAATGTCCTTTACATCTTTTACACTCCATTTTCCCTGGAATTTCAGATTATGTATGGTCATAACCGTCTTGATGCCACGATAAAACTCATTCCCCTGAAATCTCTCATGGAGATAAACAGGAATAAGGCCTGTCTGCCAGTCATGGCAGTGAATCAGATCCGGTCTGAAACCTATTACCGGAAGAGATGATAAACATGCCTTACAGAAAAAAGCATATTTGGTGATTTCAAAAAGTGCATCATCAGAATATGGCTTATATCCTGTAAAAAATCCTTCATTATCGATAAAGTAATACTTAACGCCATCCGCTTCTGCTTCCAGAATACCTACATATTCATCTTTCCAATGAAAGTCCATATAGAAATGAGCTCTGTAAGAGAGTTTTTCTTTCATTTTATCGGACATACAGGAATATTTCGGAATCATGACTCTGACATCATAATATTGCTTATCAATACATTTCGGCAAGGAACCCACAACATCTGCAAGTCCGCCTGTTTTAATAAAAGGAACCCCTTCTGATGCAATAAAAAGTATATTTTTCATAGTTTACCTCCGTAAAAATACCTTTATCTATTATACAATAAAAGAGGGGTAAACGAAAGTATATTTTCACTTTTCCTGCCGAACATTCCTGATCAATTACCACGGTATTTCAGTCGTAATCTGTCTGTGATCAGGGCGATAAACTCAGAATTTGTGGGTTTTCCTTTTCCGGTGTGAATGGTATAGCCGAACAGAGCATCCAAAGTTTCCATTTTTCCTCTGTTCCAGGCCACTTCAATGGCATGTCGTATTGCTCTCTCTACTCTGCTTGGCGTGGTCCCGTATTTCTCCGCTATGGTTGGATACAGGATTTTCGTTACGGAACCCAGCATTTCCATATCCGAGACAGACATCATGATAGCTTCCCGTAAATATTGATAGCCTTTTATATGGGCCGGAACACCAACTTCGTGAATCATATCCGTCACGTCTTTCTCCAGATCATGTACAACCACCGTTTCGTTTTCTGCCTGGTATTCTGCTGCCAAAAGCGCGCTTTCCTGTACCTCATCGTCTTTTTTCATCAGTTCTCTACCCGAAGATGCTACCGTTATCATAATCTGAAACTCTTTATTTGCATTGCATAACTGCTCTATGATCTGGTGCATTTGTTCAGAATCTTTGGTTGCTGAAAAATTGACTTGTTCCATATGAAATTCCCCTTAATCATAAATATTTCGCTATCAAAATCTAGTATATCGACTGATTTTGCCGGGGGCAACTATGAGTCATCGCATGGAATTTCCATTATTCTACCTGATTCATCA
>JBJENT010000147.1:0-12698 GCA_051880335.1 Lachnospiraceae bacterium | reverse complement strand
TAGAAGGATATGAAATCAGGATTTTTGAAAAGAAATCACATGAAAAACAAAAACAGATTCCAATATTTTATATGCCTGTTCTATCCTTGGATCAAGGTGATAAAATATGGAGTCTCATAGAAAAAGACTGCATATTGGTAATGATTTTTATAGAGCATTGGAATAAGGATCTTTCTCCCTGGAAAGCGGAAAAAATTTTTAAAGGTGGAGAAGATTTTGATGGGGAAGGAAACAGATTCTGTAATATTCTGATTTCAAAAATTGTAGTAGAAGTAGAAAAAATTGTTGGAATAAAGATAGAATCAAAAAATAGAGGAATCATTGGATATTCCATGGCAGGACTGTTTGCTTTGTATTGTATCTTTCAAACAGATTTATTCGGTCTTGTAGGAAGTGTTTCCGGATCTTTATGGTTTGAAGGTATTTTGGAATATGTGAAAGAAAATGTCCCTGTATGTAAAAATAGGGAAGAAATGTCTTTCTATTTTTCAATTGGCGATAAAGAAAATAATGCAAAAGAACAGCGAATAGCTATCGTCAGAGATAATACGGATAAAATAGTAGAGTATTTTTCCGCCAGATATGATAGAGTAGTTTATGTTATCAACCCTGGAGGACATTTTCAAAATCCTGAAAAAAGGATAGTCGATGGAATTCATCAATTAATAGAGTAAAGGTATGTCAAAAAGAAAAAGAACAAAAGAAAAGAAAGAATTCTATATAAAGGGAAAAGATATTTTTATTGTATCTTTGATTCTAATTGGTATTTTCAGTGTTTTTGTGATAAGCCATATGAATAAAAACAGTAAAGGTATCTCTACGCTCAGTTCTTCGGTATCAGATGAGTCCGGGAAGATGTATATCAGTACGCCGGAAGAATTAGTGGCTTTTTCTGAAAAGGTGAATGACGGTGAGACATTTGCAGGTGTACATGTAATGCTTTCATCGGATCTGGATATGAGCAGTGTAGGAGAATTCAGACCCATCGGAGTATATGAGAGTGAACATTATTTTTATGGTGTTTTCGATGGACAGGGACATACCATAAAAAATCTTCAGATTACCACTCTGGAAGGAAAGGAAAACAGCGGACTTTTTGGTACACTGGCTGGGACAGTGTGTAATCTGATCATAGAAGACAGTTATGTGAAAGGATCAGCATGTGGTGCATTTTGCAGTATTGCTTTGGGAGAAAGTGCTATTCTTTATAATTGCCAGGCAAGAAATGTTGTAATCGATGCTCCCTATACAGATATCATCGGTGGACAGTATCTGGGTAAAAAGGAAAACTGTGTTGTAGACAACGAAGGAAATCCGGAAGAACTCAATCAGAATTTAGTTTCTTTATCATCCAAAGCCCACTTTATTCCTATGAATGAATGGATTTTGGAAAACGGAAAGTTGACTCTGTCAAAAGAGAAAACACAGAAAGCATCTGATATGTATGTTCATGTAGACAACAATGCTTATCTGGGTAATATTTATCCATTTTTCGAAGAAGAAACCTATTATTTTGTGATGCCCTTTGATCAGGTGAAGGGACTTGTAACATTACATATCAAAGATCAAAGTGGGAAAGATGTGGTATATGAAATAGATGGTCCGGAAGAAAGTACCTTTGAAAGAAATATGAAGGTATCAGATGGGGAAAAGGACTATCAGGTAAAAATCTGTTTTACAGAAAAAGTAGGGTCTGTTTTTGTTGATACAAAACTGCGTTGGGGACTGGATTATTTAAAAGGATCCAAACTGAATATGACTACAGGTACGATTCAGGTCGTTGATGAAAATGGAAACCCTGATTTTAAGGGAGGTCTGGAACGTTTTCAGGGAAGAGGAAACGATTCCTGGCTTTGTGAAAAGAAAGGATTCAGTATTGATCTAATTGAAGATGCGAATCTTTTAAATCTGGGAAGTGATAAAGATTATGCCCTGATTGCCGGATACAGGGATTCATCTTTGTTATCTTATATGGTCATAAAAGATTTGATCAATGAAATGGATTTTGAATATGCTCCTGATTATAAGTTTGTAAATTTCTATGTAAATGGAGAATATCAGGGACTTTACGTTTTAGCGGAAAAGATAAATGTAGGCTATAACCGTATCAATATAGACTGCACCTATAGGGATGTCTCCGGTGGTTATCTGTATGAACTGGATGATCTGGATTATAATTGGGAACTGAATTATTTCCATACAGATCATGGTAATACCTATGTTATCAATGATCCTCTGATTGTAAAAAACAGACAGATGGAATATTCAGAGAAATTGTGGCAGGAATTTGAACATGCTATATATAGTCCGGATGGATATAATGAACAGGGACGGTATTATACTGAATATATGGATCTGGATTCTCTGGCAAAAATATGGTTATTCTATGAGTTAAATGGGGAATACAGTGTAAGCAGCAGTGTGAATTTTTATAAAGATAGTGATAAAAAGGGAGATGGAAAAATTCACGCATTATATCCATGGGATGTAGAACATGCTTTTGCAAGAAAAGAATATATGACGATAGATGTCATGAATACTGTGAATGCAGATGGAACAAATGGTTTCTGGCCTGCAGTATATCAGCATGCAGATTTCCGGGAGGCAGTATATGAGAACTGGGTTTCTTTATTCAGACCAGCGGTAGAAAAACTGATTGATCCTTCCACGGGTGAAAAAGAAAAAGGAGTAAGCTATATTGCAACCTATGGTGAAAAATATGAAGTAGCTTCCAAATGGAATGAACTTCTTTGGGGTGAAGATCAGAGCATTCGACAAAAAGGACAGGATATCGAAGAGTGGATGAATGTCAGGATGCCTTATCTGGATCAGTCCCTGAAACCCGGACAGTAAGAATATTGAAAAAAGAAATAGAATGTAGCTGTAAAATCAAAAATAGAAATTTATAATCAAAATACAGGAAACGAAAGAAAAAAATTAGAAAGAAATAATTAGAAAGAAATAATTAGAAAGAAATAATTAGAAAGAAAAAGGAACAAATAGTTTGAGTATTTTAAATGTAGAACATTTAACCCATGGATTTGGTGACAGAGCAATTTTCCAGGATGTTTCCTTCCGACTGCTAAAAGGAGAACATATCGGCCTGGTGGGTGCAAACGGAGAAGGAAAATCCACTTTTATGAATATCATTACAGGAAAGCTTATGCCGGATGAAGGTAAGATCGAGTGGGCAAAAAATGTAAGAGTGGGATATTTAGACCAGCATACAGTTTTACAAAAAGGAATGAGTGTCCGGGATGTTTTATCCAGTGCCTTCGATTTTCTTTTTGATATGGAAAGAGAAATGAATGAAATCTGCGATAAGATGGCGGATGCAGATGAAAAACAGATGGAACAGTATATGGAAGATCTGGGAACCATTCAGGACTTGCTAACCATGCATGATTTTTATATGATTGATGCAAAGGTAGAAGAAGTGGGACGAGCACTTGGTCTCACAGAAATAGGTCTGGATAAAGATGTTACAGAATTAAGTGGTGGTCAGCGTACAAAGGTTTTACTTGGAAAACTTTTGCTGGAAAAACCGGATATTCTGCTTTTGGATGAACCTACTAATTATCTGGATGTGGAACATATTACCTGGCTGAAAAGATATTTGAATGAATATGAGAATGCTTTTATTTTGATTTCACATGATATACCATTTTTAAACAGTGTGATCAATTTGATTTATCATATGGACAATCAGCAGCTGAACCGGTATGTGGGAGATTATGATAAATTCCAGGAAGTATATGCCATGAAGAAAGCTCAGCTGGAAGCGGCATACAATAAACAGCAAAAGGAAATCGCAGATCTGAAAGATTTTGTGGCAAGAAATAAAGCCCGTGTTGCAACCAGAAATATGGCAATGTCCAGACAGAAAAAACTGGATAACATGGATATGATTGAACTTGCTTCGGAAAAACCAAAACCGGAATTTCATTTTAAAGAAGCAAGGACACCGGGAAGATATATTTTTCAGACAAAAGATCTGGTAATCGGATATGAGGAACCGTTGTCTTCTCCTTTGTCACTGGAGATGGAAAGAGGACAGAAAATCGTTCTGATTGGAGCTAACGGAATCGGAAAGACTACCCTTTTAAAAAGCATTTTAGGACTCATTCCGCCAATCAGCGGAAGTGTAGAGTTAGGTGACTATCTGGAAGTAGGATATTTTGAGCAGGAAATGAGTCAGGATATCCAGACTACATGCATGGAAGAAATTTGGAATGAATTTCCCGGTTTTTCCCAGTATGAAGTGAGATCAGCTCTTGCAAAGTGCGGTTTGACCACCAAGCACATTGAAAGTAAGGTAAAGGTATTAAGCGGTGGGGAACAGGCGAAGGTAAGACTCTGCAAGCTGATTAATCGGGAAAGCAACATACTTTTACTGGACGAGCCTACCAACCATTTGGATGTAGATGCAAAAGAAGAATTGAAAAGATCTTTAAAAGCATATAAAGGAAGTATTTTGATGGTTTGCCACGAACCGGAATTCTATGAAGACCTGGCCACAGATGTCTGGGATTGTACCAAGTGGACAACGAAATTAATTTAAAAACGCTATAGTTGCGAAAAATGGAGTAATTTTCGTATCAGATAAACATAAAAATAAGAAAGAAAAAGAGGAAAGGGAAAAAGACCATGGAAAAAATTGCAAGTTTCACCATTGACCACATCAAATTAAAACCGGGAGTATATGTATCCAGAAAAGATACGGTAGGAAGAGAAGTAATCACAACCTTTGATCTTCGTATGACTTCTCCCAATGATGAACCGGTAATGAATACAGCAGAAATGCATACTATCGAACATTTGGCAGCTACATTTTTAAGAAATCATCCGGAATACAAGGATAAAACCATATATTTTGGACCTATGGGATGTCGTACCGGATTTTATCTGTTGCTGGCCGGAGATCTTACTTCAAAAGAAATCATTCCTCTGATGATTGATATGTTTGAGTTTATCCGGGATTTTAAAGATGAGGTACCCGGAGCAAGTGCAAAGGACTGCGGTAATTATCTGGATATGAATCTGGGTATGGCAAATTATCTGGCAAACAAATATTTAAATGAAGTATTATATGATATCAAAGAGGACAGATTAGTATATCCTGAATAGAATAAGTGCATAAAAAAACAAGCAATGCGGAGCATTATTTGTTTTTCTGCACTTATTCATGAGAAAACGTTCTGCGAAGCAGAACATAAAGCAGCGATAGCTGCGAGTTTTCGAATCATAAAAAATGATATAAAAATGGAAAAGGAAAGCAATATGAAAAAAATCGGTATCATCGGAGCTATGGAACTGGAAGTAGCTACCTTAAAGAACTTAATGAAAACAGAAAAGATTGTGACGAAGGCCGGAATGGATTTCCATGAAGGTACTTTGGAAGGAACGCCTGTTGTGGTAGTACAGTGTGGAATCGGAAAAGTAAATGCAGGTATGTGTGTCCAGATTCTGGTTGACTTATTTGAGGTAACCCATCTGGTAAATACCGGTGTAGCAGGTTCATTAAATGCAAAACTGGATATAGGAGATATTTTGATTTCAAAAGATGCTATACAGCATGATTTTGATGTATCTGCACTTGGTTATCAATTCGGACAGATACCAGGAGTAGATACCTGGAATTTTACTGCTGATGAAAGTATGATGGCAGCAGCAGAAAAAGCATGTCGAAAAGTGAATCCGGATATCAATGTATTACAGGGACGTGTAGTAAGCGGAGATCAGTTTATTGCCGGAAAAGAGATCAAAGAAAAATTGATCAAAGAATTCCAGGGAGATTGTGCAGAAATGGAAGGTGCAGCTGTTGCACAGGCAGCATATTTAAATAAAACTCCGTTTTTAGTAGTACGGGCAATCTCTGATAAAGCAGATAATTCCGCAGAAATGGATTATCCGACCTTTGAGAAAAAAGCAGCAGAACATTGTGCAAAACTGGTAGTGGAATTTGTAAGAACTTTTTAATGTAAAAGAAATAAGATAAAAAAGAAGATGAGATACAAAAGAAGGAGCTGCATTTCCCGGTGAAAAATCACATAGGAAATACAGCTCTTTTTAATCTCATAATAAATGTGTCAAAAAATATTCCTTAGTCGTGAAGAGATTTGTTATGAAAGTATTAAGGATTTACAATATTAGATGGAGTTCCATCTAAGAAATTTTTGATGTTTGTATACACACCGGCAACACAGCGTTCTCTTGCTTCCGTACTTGCCCATGCCATATGTGGAGTAATGATCAAACGATTGCTGTCAAAGAATTTACCCAAAGGATTATCTTTTGTAATGGGTTCTTTTTCCAAAACATCCAGACCTGCAGCTAAAATCTCATCATCCATTAAAGCAGCGTAAAGATCTTTATTGTTAACTACCGGTCCACGGGCAACGTTAATCAAAATTGCAGATTTTTTCATTTTTTTCAAGGCATCGAGATCAATCAGATTTTTGGTCTTATCACTAAGTGGACAATGCAGAGAAAGAATATCAGATTCTTTCAATAAAGTGTCAAAATCAACCCTCTCATAATCTGTACAGGAACTATTTCCGGAAGCAGAATAGAAAATGATTTTACAACCGAAACCTTCTGCAATTCGGGCAACCTTTCGACCAATATTTCCCATACCTACAATACCCCAGGTTTTTCCTTCCAATTCGTAAAATGGCATATCGAAATTAGAAAATCGTGGCTGATTACTGTAAACACCGGATTTTACATAAGTATCATAATAATGTAAATTTTCTAAAAGAAACAGGGCCATGGCAAAGGTATGCTGTGCAACAGCTGCAGTAGAATAATCACGTACGTTAGCTACTAAAATACCTCTTTTTCTGCAATATTCCAAATCTACGTTGTCATAACCGGTTGCAAATTCGCAAATTAGTTTTAAGTTTTTTGCATCTTTTAAAGAGGATTCATTCATAGGCGTTTTATTTGCAATGACAATATCTGCATCTACGACACGCTCTGCAACTTCTTCTTCTGTCACTGTAACAGGATAGCAGGTAAGTTCACCAAAATCAGAGAAGCGTTCCACATCAATATCCGTACCTACACTGTTTCTTTCTAAAATAACGATTTTCATTAGAGATTCCTTTCTTCTTCTGTTGATATTTTATATTATATTTCTTTATAGATACTTTTTATTGGGAAAACCCATTGTCATATAAAGTTTTCCTATTTGACCATAAGTATTCTATTATAAAACAGATTCTGAGTAAAGCTCCCACCAGGTTGGGACAAAACCACATCGGAAAGCAACTGCTTTGGAGTGATTATGGGATTCGGATGTTCCGTAAAAAGGAAGTATATTTCGTTTATCTATCTCTTCTGCCAGGTGCCATACAAGATAAGTTGCAAGACCAGAGGAACGGGTACTTTTTAAAACATCGATTCCAATCTGCCACATAAGAAGGCTGTCCATACTTGCACCGGCCATACCACAGATTTTGTTGTGCCAGTCTCCGGAAAGAGAATCAGCAGTAATATCTGTTTTAGAGATGGCCGCTATGGCCAGTACATCAGGCGCTTTTGGATCAAAAGAAAGTGCATTTGTAAATAATGGATTTCCTTTAAAAGGAAGCAGGTCGGATTTTTCTAAAAGATAAAGAACATAATCATTACAGGAAGGATGAAAATCTGTTTTTTTCCAATTCCTTCCCGGAATATAGTAATGATGCGTATCACCGATTTTATGACCATATTCTTTTAACTTCTGATCCAGCATGCGGAGATTTTTGTATTCAGCAAACCATTCGGCAGGGCTGTTTTTATACTTTTCACGACACCAGGAAAGCATACTTTCGTCTTTACAGCAGATTACCAGTTTATCCCGATAGGAAAGTACCTTCAAAAAAGAATCTTTATCGCGAAAAACCCGGCGGAAATGGTCCGGATGTATGGGAACAAAAATATTTTCTTCAGACTGTAAAAGAGCAGGACTTATACTATAATCCGCACATAACTGCTTTTCCAGTACTTCTTTGGACTGATTCCATTCCATGATATAATCTCCATAAATATATTTATATGAAAAAAGTCATACAAATAGAATTATTTACAATTGCATGCTTCAATAGCATCAGAAATCAGTTTTGCAAATTTTTCTACTTGAAAAGCAGTTCTTGTTGTAAAAAGACCATCTATATCAGGTTGAACAATGAGGGCATTAGAATTATCCGGATTTACGCTTCCACCGTAAAGGACAGGAATTTCACATCCCTCATCACCAAACAATTCTACCAGACAATCTTTTATCGTTTTGTGCATTTTTTCAGCATATTCAACCGGTGCAGGAATTCCATTTACACCAATGGACCAAACCGGTTCATAGGCAATCCATATCTTATTAATTTGATCTTTATTAACACCATGCAGACCTATCTTGAGCTGAGTGCGAAGAACTTCCTTACTGATACCGTATTCCTTTTCCTGGGCTGTTTCACCAACAGCAAGCAATACAGTAAAACCATGTTCAAGTCCTTTTAATACTTTTTTATTCTCTGTATAATCATCTTCTCCAAAAGTATGTCGTCTTTCCGAATGACCTACCATTACAAGATCAAGGCCAAGTTCTTTAAGCATTAGAGGAGAAATTTCACCTGTAAATTGTCCTTCTTCTTCCCAACACATATTTTGTGCACCTAGCATAAACTGATTTCGGACGCTTGATCTGCTTACACTTTCTAAAGATGTAAAAGATGGAATAAAAAAGAATTGAATATTCTCATTTTGAAGATGTTTTGTTGCCTCTGTAATAGATTGAAGATATTCTTCTGTAGCAGCAATATTTTTATACATTTTAAAGTTACTTCCAAAATACAATTTCTTTTTCATAAGAAACCTCCTGAAATTATTTTTCATCATGATTATAAAACAATGGAGCAAAAAGAACAATAAAAGGGTAAAAATATTGTTAATATGTAAATAGTGCACAAAAAAATTGATGACAAATAGGAAAAGAAGGTTTTCTTGACAAAGAATATTGCATTCTTGTATATTTAAGAAGAATATTATTTAGTTTAATTAACAAATAACGGGTGATTTGAAAATGTATAAAAAGAGACATGGATTTAATCAGATAGATATGCAGGACATGAACAGAAGCCTGCTTTTAAATCTGCTTAGAAAAGAAAATGTTTGTGCCAGAACAGAATTGGCAAAAATGTCCAGTTTGAAACAAGCGACAGTAACAAACATTGTAAACGATTTTATTAATTGGGGTCTGGTTAAAGAAACAGGATTTTTACCGGGAATCAAGGGAAGAAGAAGTATTGGAATTACAATTAATAATGATGATTATGGTATTATAGGAGTCCAACTTGCAAGAAAACATTATTTTGTTGGTCTTTATAATTTATCAGGAAACAGAATAGACCATGTAAGAATAAATCTTGAGTCAGGTTGTGAGCCAAGATTTATAATGGATGATATCATAGCTTTGATACAAAAATTTATCGATGAAAATAGAAATAGGAAAATTTTGGCAATCGGAATGGCAATTCCTGGACCATATAATAGTAAAAAAAGAAAAATCGAACTGATGACAGGTTATATGGGATGGGGAGACATAAATATTCAGGAAGAACTTGAAAAAAGGTTTAATGTTCCGGTACATTTGGAGCATGATGCTAATGCCGGAGCAATTGCTCAATATTGGTATGATGATGAAGGATATGAGAATGATACTTTTGCATATATCGCTGATGGACAGGGTGTTGGTGCAGGAATTATCGTTCATGGTGAATTATTAAAGGGAAGCATGGGAACAGCAGGAGAAATAGGTCACATGTCAATTAATTATAATGGGCCAAGGTGTTCTTGTGGTAACTTCGGATGTCTGGAGCATTATTGTTCATCGATTGGGCTTGTAAAAGAAGTGAACAGGATACTGAAGCCGGATAAAGATTATACATTTTCAGAAGTAAAGAAAATGATACAACAGGGAAATCCAATTGCAACAGAAATATTTTCTCTTTGTTGTGACTATTTAGCAGTGGGAATTGCAAATATAATTAATATTTTTAATCCTGCGGTGATCGTTATAGGGGACGAAATGGCACATATAATTCCGGATGAAATGTTGGAGCGTGTAAAGCAGAAAGTAAAAGCACGAGTACTTCCGGATTTATATAATAATATGACAATACGAATGAGTGCTGTTGAAGATTCCATGATAAACGGGGCTGCAATTGTTGCAATTAAGGATATTTTTGATCGACCAGCATTTTATTTCGATGGAAACTAATTTTTTCTATTGGATTATAAAGTTATCAAAAAAGGATATAAACGTTATAAAAAGCAATATCATGAAAAATATTTTGTAAAATAATATTTCACAAAAACAGAAAAACAATAATAATTCAAAAAAAAATATTTCATATGTGAAAAGTAAAAACAGAAGCGTTGGCATATAATACATAAAAACGCTTCTGTTTTTGTGTATTATGACGAAAATATAAAAGACGTTTTAGCAAAATTGAAGTAGTATTGACAAAACAGATTAAAGGCTGTATTATAAAATCACTTCAAAAATTAAACGAATTAATAAAAGATGTTGTTTTACACATTGAAATAAGCAAATATTGGCGTTTAATGTAAAATGTTTTCATGAAATATATATTTGGAGGAGTAAATGGAAAAACAGGTGCTCGGCAGAATCAGAGAACAACTGGAAGAAATGTTTTCTGCAGAACGCAAGGTGGCGGATTATATATTAGAAAATCCCCGGAAGGTTATAGAATATAATGTAACAGATTTAGCAGAAAAAAGTGGAGCTAGTGATGCAACTGTAATCAGATTATGCAAAAGAGTTGGATATAAAGGTTTCTATCAAATGAAAATTGCTTTAGCAGAAGAACTCGGTAGAAATCAAAAGGTTGGGTATTCCGATCCAACAAAAAATCCCAAAAATCCGAAAGAGGTTATCCAATGCCTAACAAGAGATTTACTTCGAATTGCAGATATGCTGGATGATGAGAAGGTCAATCGCTGTGTAGAATTAATTTGTGATAGCAAAAGAGTATATGTAACTGCAGTTGGAAACTCTATACCAGTGGCAATGGATTTTGCATTTAGACTTTGCAGATTGGGCGTTGACGCGACTTGCGGAGTAGTGGTTGAGCATGGACTTGCTGGAATGGCAAAAGCTGATCAGGATGATATGTTAATTGCCATCTCACATTCAGGAAGTTCAAGGCAGGTAATTCAGGCAGTAGAACTTGCAAATTCAAAGTCTTTAAAAACACTGGCAATAACAAGTTCAAGTAATAATCCTCTTGCAAGAAATTCACAGTACTATTTATTAACAACTGTGGAAAACCCACTGTTTGGTGATAATGGAGCAGCGTCACATATTTATGATCAGGCTGTTTTGGATGCGATTTTATATTTTGTTGCAATCAGGCAAAAACAGATTTCCGGTAGTCTTGAACAAATAGAAAGTATCTTAGCAGAATACAAAATTTAGAACCATTGATTTATGGAATAAGCGGAGAGAAAAATGTCTTACGTTGATAAGTATAAGTTATATTTAGGGCAGGCAGAAAACGATATTGAAAAGTGTAAGCAGACAGGAAAAACGATTGTATTTGGTTATACATCTGATGCAGATGTGCTACTCACGTACGATGAGGGTGAATTTAATAAAGTAGTTTCTTCCTATTTAAAATGCACACCTTATAAGACGGATGATGATGTTATAGATAGTATGGAAACATTTGCCAGATACATTACGTATTTTATGTTAAATGGACTTGGCGGTGAAGTAGATATTACAGACTATAAAGTTGTGGAATATTTACTGGAACATTTTGAACATACATATTCCTTAGGTGGTACAGGCGCACAGGGAGCAGCTGCTCTTGCAAGTACAGGAATGCCGCTTGTTGCACACATCTCCGATAAAAGTAAAGAAGTTTGTGATATGATGACATATCCGGGACTTGATACTATAAAAAATGGAAAAAGAGTACCACTTCCTGAGATTCAGGAAGGTGATCCGGTTTATCACATTGTGTTTGCTTTTACCAAAGGAGATAAATTCCGAATCGGTGATACAGAGTATGAGGTTCCGATAGCAAATAGGGTAATTATGGATTATGACACAGTCCATAAGGATATTGTTGTAAATGATGATTTTAAAGCGTATCTGGAAGAGAATGTTTCAAATATTATTTCTTATAATCTAAGCGGATACAATGCTATTACAGATCGGGAGCTTGTGGAAAAAAGACTAAAAGACCTTTCGACACATTATAAGAAGATAAAAGAAGGTAATCCGGAGTGTATTATCTATTTTGAAAGTGCACATTATCTTAGTCCGGAAGTAAAGTATGCGGTATATAAAGAAATTTCTCCTTATATCAATATCATGGGTATGAATGAGGAGGAACTGGTTGCACATACAAAGGAACATAATGTCTCGATTAATAAGGAAAGCCTGCCGGATGTAATTCACGGAATGGATGTTATTATTGAGAAATATGGTGTAACAGGAATCATTATGCACACAAAAGATTATTCTATGTACTATGGTGAAGAGTTAAAAGGAATTGATTTAGAAAAAGCACTTACCATGGGAAACCTTTTATCTGGAACAAGAGCAAGAGTGGGACATTATGGAACACTTTCAGAGTGTGCAGAAAGTATAGAAAAAATGTCGCTTAGTGAGACGGGAATCCGGTTTG
>JBJENT010000146.1:0-2335 GCA_051880335.1 Lachnospiraceae bacterium | reverse complement strand
GGAAAAAGCGGGCAGCTACCATTGTAATGAGCTTATGCCTGCTGATGGGACTGATTCCAATGACGGTATTTGCAGCAGGCAGTTCTGAAGATCTTCCTGTCTACACGATTGAAAGTGAAGCAGACCCCGACTATGTTAAACGTGATGTAACGGCTACCTTTACATCAGATACGGAATTTACTCTTGGGGCGTTTGATGAGTACAACAATTGTGTGAAACTTGATTACTATAATCCTAATGTTTATGGTTCGCCAGACGAGGGCTTTGACATACTTGTGGAATGCAACATTTCACTTCAGTTTACTAATCCTACGGATGGCAGCATAAGTGGTGAGATAACCATCCCCCTGCCTAGTGGCTACGATGGCGCAACGGCAAAAATTAAAGATAGTACCCCGGCGATATCCTCGATATCCTATACCGAAACCACCGTCACCTTCCCGGTAACACTAGAAGTATCTGGCGGTAGCACTTTCATGTACGTATTGGTGGAATACAAAGAAAAACAACAGTGCACACACAGCTATGATAACGATGCAGATACAACCTGTAATCTCTGCGGCTATGTGAGAACAGTAACGCCTCCGCCACAGCAATCCCATAGCAAATCTTCCAGAAAATCATCATCAAAATCTACTGTTTCCCAACCACTGGGAGAAGTGATAGGTGGAAAAGCAGTAAACAATTGGAGTGATCTGGATGCAGTGCTCAGCACAAAAGCGGTTTCCGATACAACGCCGACAGCAAAGAGCAGCGAAACAGAATTGGTTCAGTTAAAGCTAAGAAACAATAACACGACAGTACCGGCAAATACCTTTGCAAAACTTTCAGCCACAAACTGTAGCGGCTTACACTTATTTACCGGAAATGGAACAGCAGTGACTTTCGTCAATGATGCAAAATTGACCGGACAGAAAGCAATCGATATCGGATGCTCTACGGTTCAATTATATGGAAAAAAGCTGATTACATTCAAAGAAAATACCAAGCTGACTACCAATGTGATTCTTCATGCAACCGTTCCGGCAGGGACGAAAACGGTTTCTGTTTACTATACCGGACCGGATGAGAAGAGCACACTGTTTACCACCGTTACACCAACTGCAGAAGGCAGGTTATGTTTTGCCATCCAGCAGCTGGGTCAATATGGACTGGTATATCATGAAGCATAATGAAGAAGGAAGCGTATACAAGTACTATTTCATATAAAAGACACAAAATCCTCACCGCATGGGTGAGGATTTTGGTGTCTGTAAAAACATTAAAATTCATTTCCTGGGAATTTTGGGATTCCATCAAAACCGACCTGCAGATCAGCATCTGTAGGAATGTAATCTGTCATCTTTCCATCATGGAATTTTTCATAGGCCACCATATCGAAATAGCCGGTACCTGTTAAACCAAAGAGGACCGTCTTTTCTTCTCCGGTTTCCTTGCACTTCAGAGCCTCATCGATGGCTGCACGGATCGCATGGGAGCTTTCCGGAGCAGGGAGAGTACCCTCTGTTCTGGCAAAGAACTCAGCTGCCTGGAATACAGAGGTCTGTTCTACAGCCACAGCTTCCATGAGTCCATCATGATACAGCTGGGAAAGCGTAGAACTCATACCATGGAAACGAAGACCTCCGGCATGATTTGGAGAAGGGATAAAGCCGCTTCCTAAAGTATACATTTTAGCAAGAGGACAAATCATGCCAGTATCACAGAAGTCATAAGCAAATTTACCACGAGTAAAGCTTGGGCAGGATGCAGGTTCCACAGCGATAATTCTGTAATCCTTTTCACCACGCAGCTTTTCACCCATGAATGGAGCAATGAGACCACCCAGATTGGAGCCACCACCGGCGCATCCAATAATAATATCCGGAGTGATATTGTATTTATCCAAAGCAGCTTTTGCTTCCAGACCGATGACAGACTGATGCAAAAGAACCTGATTCAGTACACTTCCCAAAACATATCGATATCCTTCATTTTTGGTTGCTACTTCAACCGCTTCAGAGATGGCACATCCAAGAGAACCTGTTGTTCCGGGATGGGCTGCTAAAATCTTACGACCTACTTCAGTATCCATGGATGGAGAAGGAGTAACATTTGCACCGTATGTGCGCATGACTTCTCGTCTGAATGGTTTCTGTTCATAAGAAACTTTTACCATGTAAACCTTACAATCTAAATCAAAGTATGCACAAGCCATGGAAAGCGCGGTACCCCACTGACCGGCACCGGTTTCAGTTGTAACACCTTTCAGACCCTGCTTTTTCGCATAATAAGCCTGAGCAATAGCAGAATTCAGTTTGTGGCTGCCGTTGGTGTTGTTACCTTCAAATTTATA
>JBJENT010000145.1:0-12830 GCA_051880335.1 Lachnospiraceae bacterium | reverse complement strand
ATCCAGGCTATATCGGAAAATGCTGGACAAAGACTGGCACAGCTGACTTACAATCTCACAATCCTGAATACTTGCAATGCTGCTCATGGTATCCAGTGTATTATATAAAAAATGTGGATTGATCTGAGCCTGCAGCGCTTTGTACTCTGCCTGCTCTAAAAGAAGCCTCTGCTCGTATTCTTTTCCTACCAGAAGCTGAATCTCATCCAGCATATGGTTAAACTGCTCACCCAGATTACCGATTTCATCTGTTTTGGTATAATCCACCCGCAGTTCCGTATTTCCTTCACTGATTTTGGTTACCGTATCGGTCAGATTTTCCAGAGGTTTTGTTAATATTCTGGTCAGATATAAAGTAAGCAGTGTCAGAATAACCGTCAAAGAAATGGCAATCACTATCAGATTTCGGGTCAGCAGCATCTGATTTTGTTTCAACAGGCTCTGAGGCATGATTTCATAAGCAGTCAGATTATATTTCTTCTGTCCCACAGAAAAAAGTTCGTTGCCTGCCTTTTCAATACTGTCAATTTCTTCTGTACGCCCCTGCTGTATGTATTCACATAACTGTTCAAAATACTCCTGATTGGTTTTATCCGGATTGTCCAGTGCACAAATCATCTGATCCCCTGTGGGCTGAAGCCAGATATAAGTATTGTCACTGACCGTATATTTACTCATGATTTTCTCAATCACTTTAATGTCCACGTCACAGATCACATATCCTATACGCTCATCCAGTTTATTCATATTATGTATTTTTTCCACAAACCGGATAATCGTTTTATTGGAATAAGGACTTTGATAACTGGAAATCATCATACGATTATCGTCGGACTCCACATAACGTTTTACCACATCTGCATTGTATGCTTCCGGATCCTCGTAAATATCTTTTGGATATTTCCTGTGGGGCGTCATATTTTTACGATAGGTGCTGACTATCTCATGTTTTTCTGTATACAAATAAAGCGCCAAAACATTATCCGATGTGGCAAATTTGTCCGTCGCCAAAAGTTTTGCGCGCCTGTAATACTTATCCTGCAGTGCTGCAAGATTATAATCTCCGCTTAAGTCTTTTAAATATTCCTGATCGTTGTATATTTCAATGATGCCGGTCTCAATTCCCCTGAAAAATGTTTCCAGTTCATTCTGCATATTTTGAAGAGAATTATAGCTTTCCATTTCCGCCTGCCGATAAATCAGACTGGACGAGGCATTTTGAAATAAAAGAGTTTGCAAAAGCAGTGCACCAAGTGCACTGCATAAGCATGTAACCAATATTTTCGTTCGAAGATTCCATTTCATGAATTTTACCATACCATTTGTCTTGGGGACGTTTCTAAATCAACCCAAGTTTTCTAAGCCCCAGATATATTCCATCATGGAACATATCCTCGGTGATATAATCCGCTCTTTTTCGTATCTCCGGTGAGCCATTCCCCATGGCCACCTTAGTTCCTACCACATCAAACATGGACAGGTCATTATTGCTGTCACCAAAGCAGACCGTATCGGCTTTGTCATATCCAAGCACGCCGCACATAACAGAAATAGCCATCCCTTTGGAGAAACCTTTCAAAATATACTCAATCGTTCCTCCGGCAAATCCTTCTTCATGTTTCACAAAGTCGTAATATGGCTCCAGTTCCTGCCATGCCCCTTTTTCATTTGATTCGGGCAACACCTTTGCACTGATTTTTGCAATATGCAAATTGTTTTCATTTCCGGTAATAGGCTGATATTTATCACCCAGCTGCTTTGTGATCAGGCTGGCAAACCAGTCCAGATCATCTGTGTATTCATCCTGGTCATAGTACATGTACTGTGTACCTTCCAGTACCGGAACGATATGGTTTCTGCGCAATATCTCTACGGTTCGCTTTGCCACCTCCGGATCCACTTCTTTATCCAGCAACACTTTTCCCCGGTACTCCATATAGGCTCCGCAGTTTGCAATAATGCCGGTAAGCGCCATTTCTTTCACTTCATCCGGGATAAAAGCATATGCCCGTCCGGTACAAAGAAATGCTTCATGCCCAGCATCTGTCAATTTTTTTATCGCATCTTTTGCACTGTCCGGAACTCCCTGTTTGATATCCAAAAGAGTTCCGTCCGCATCAAAGAAAACAATCATTTTCTTCCAGGTCCCTTCTACAGCAGATAAGTAGGTAACTCACAATAAATACGACTTACTGCCTCAAATTTCTTTTCGTGAATATCATCAGAAGAGATAACAGATGCTGCCACAACAGTATCTTTTTTGTCCGGCGCTTTTGCCGGTGCTTTTTTAGCAGGTGCTTTTGCTGCCGGTTTTGCAGCCAGTTTTGTAGCCGGTTTCTTTGCCGATGCTGCTTTTTTAACCGGTGCAGTTTCTTTTGCTGTCACTTCTTTTTTCGCTGCAGTTTCTTTACCTGCTGCTTCCTTTTTTACCGGTGCAGCCTGTTCAGCTGCTGCCACTACCTCTGCTACTGTTTCTTTCTTTCCTTCTTTTACAGCCTCTTTTGCCTGTGCTGCTCTCTTAATACTTCCCTTTCCTACTGACATGTCTCAACAACCTCCTTCGCTAAATCGGTATACTCTTTTGCACTTCTACTGCTTTTTTTATAAACAAGAACGGGTTTGGAATCATCCTGCGCCCATTCAATAGAACTGTCCACATGGATATAGTTTTCAAAGACCTTTACATCCTCTAATTCCTGCAGGGTCTCCATGGTCTGCCGGAAATAATTCTTTCTTTCATCCACTTTGGTAATCGCAATGCCCATGATCTGTAAATCCGGTGCGATTTCAGAAACAGATCCAAGAAAATCAAACATATTGGCAAGTCCGAAAAGTCCCCACGGGCTGGATTCCACCGGAATGATCATCCGGTCGGAAGCACATAATATATTCATAACCCATCCACCCAGAGTAGGCGGTGCATCGACCAGAATAAAATCATAATAATTCTCTTCTTTGATGCTCTTCAAAGCTTTTTTCAATATGAACTCTCTTTGCCACTTTGCAAATAACTCATACTCAATAGAACTCATCAAAGTAGAGGAGGGAATGATATCCAGATTTTCATAAGGTGTGGGAACAATAAAATCCTTCAGATCCAATTGATTCCGGATAGCATGATAAAGATTTTTCTCGCTTTGCGCCATCTCCAGTACTTTATCCTCTTCAAAAAAAGAGAGAGACAAATTAAGCTGCATGTCACCATCGATCAGCAGGACTTTATATCCCATGGTAGATAATGCATAGCCGATATTGGCACAGGATGTGGATTTCCCACTGCCTCCCTTATTATTGCAAAAACAAATGGTCTTCGTCTTTCCCATATGGAACACTCCTTGGTCATTTTAGGATTTTTCTAATCCTTTTTTGATAATTTCCAGGCTATCTCTTAGCCATTTCATGATTGTTTCCTGTTTTTAATTCTCTCTATTATAACTTTTTCTGGCGGGAATAACAATCATTATGCCAAAATTCCCCTGATATCATTATGCCGGAAGTTTATATTTTTTTTAGAATCAAAACACTTTTCTTTCATAAAATCTCCACATTTTCGACACATTTATCCTTTATGATAATAACCATAGAACAGAGAAAAAAGACTTTTTAGGAACACTACCCCTCCGAAAAAAAGTCTCTCTGGTCTAAATACACTTTTTCATATCTCCCCTTGTTTTACAACAAGATGTATTATGCATACTAAAAAACAACCCTGGCCTAACCGGCCGGGGTTGTTTTTTTCTATTCTTCTTTTTGATTCCGACCGTTTCTCCCCTGCAACAGATTTACACTGATCGCACACTTGGCACAATGTTCGGAGCATTTCATACAGTATACGCATTCCCTGTCTCCTACCTGCCGGATATCCATTGGGCACTCCCTGACACAACGCCCACAACCATTGCATTTACTCTCATCCACTACCATTCTCACAACTGCCACTTTATGAAATAAAGAATAAAATGCACCAAGCGGACAGAGAAACCTGCAGAAAAATCTATGTAAAAAAACACATCCTACTAAAATCAGCACAAGAAATGTCATTTTCATGGTAAAAAGCTTACCAATCAAGCTTCGTAACCTATCACCCAAAAGCACCAGCGGAATACCGCCTTCCAAGGTTCCCGCAGGACAGATGTATTTGCAAAAGCCCGGTGTCTGGAAAAGCAGTGGTATCAGCACACAAAATACCACCAGAATCACATATTTCAAGTAAGAAAGATAATAGGTAACCCTGCTCTTTTTTATCTTTTTCACCGGAATCCATGCCAGCACTTCCTGCAGCAGTCCAAAGGGACACAAAAACCCGCAGATCAGTCTCCCCAGCAAAATTCCAAATAAAAGAATCATCCCAAGCGCATAATATGGCACACGGTATTTGCTGGACAAAAGCGCATTCTGCACACTTCCGATAGGGCAGGCACCTATGGCTCCGGGACAGGAATAGCAGTTCAGCCCGGGCACACATACTCCTTTATTATTCCCCTGATATATTTCTCCTTTTATAAATCCGGTGATGTGGCAATTATAAAGAACCGCGCACACACACTGGGTCAAATGTCTTATCTTCTGCTTCATCATCCCGGTTACCTTTTGTATCCCCATCCCACTCTCTTTTATGATGACATCTGATTCCTTTTCTACATCATCTGATTCCTTTTCTTCATCATCCGATTCCTATGCACTCCAGACATATATGAGTTGCTTTATTTAAAATATCCTGATATCCCCCGGTCCAGATTCCCAGAGTGATCAGCATAAGCGCAATGGTTATGCCGAGAAATCGAATCATATTTCTTACATTTATCATGGAATCCATCTTTTCATTTACCTCATCATTTATCTAGTCATTTATCTTAGCACATTTTCCGGTACTTCTCCTGGCTCTTCTCCTGGTATTTCTCCTGGCACTTTTCCTGGCTCTTCTATTGATTTGCAAGGGCTCCTTCAATTGCGTTTTTATACTCGCGATACTGTGTATCCGCATCCGCCGCTCCAACATAATCGGTATAAACCGTACCATCCTTATTGAAAATCACGGTATAAGGTATACTGCTTACACTATATTTCGAGCTGATGCTTCCGTCTGTATCATATCCAATCGGAAATGTATATCCGTTATTGGAAATAAAGGAGTTTACGGTAGAGGTGCTCTCACCGCAGTTGATTGCTACGATTCTTACACTACCACTGTTACCATAATCTCCATAGAGCTTTTCAAAGGCAGGCATTTCACGACAGCACGGCCCGCACCATGTTGTCCAGAAATTGACCAAAACAACTTTTCCAGCCTGATCTGACAAGGTAAAAGTAGAACCACTTGCAAGAGTCACAGTAAAATCCTTTGAACTGTCCCCTCTCCAGACATATTCTGTGGCAGTTTCCGCCTGCCCTGCTTGCTCTGTCTCTTCTGCCGGAGCTGTCTCTCCTGCAGTTGCATCTTCTGCAGGCACTTCACCCGCTGGTCTTTTTGTTCTCCCTGTCGGATCTTCGCCGGAATTCCCATTCGAAGAATCTTCTTCCATCTGATCTCTCAAATGAGGGCCTGTATACCTGTGATCATCTTCTGACTCTTCCAGGGTTGCCTCTTTGGCCTCCCCTGCTGTGTCATTCCCGTCTTCTATACCATCAAATATATCCTTTGCCTTATCTTTTGCCTTGTCTAAAGACTCCTCATCCACATCTTTCGCAATATCTTTCAGCTTGCCTTCTGCTTCTTCTCCCAGCTCTTCTTCGATCTCATCTACTTCCTCTTCGATCTCTTTCTTCACTTTTTCCTTTGCTTTCCGGGAGCTCGAATCTGTTGCGTAAATCCCCAAAATCAGAAGTACAAATACAACTGCCAAAATTCCCAGAGCACTACAGCAGATAATGAGAATCTTTCTGGTGTTCTTTTCCTTATCCTGCTGATTATCCTGCTGGCTGCCCTGATAATTACTCTGTTGGTTATCCTGATAATTGCCCTGTTGGTTATCCTGTGACATGCTCATACTTTTTCATCCTCCGGTTTTTCTTAATAGTCAAAATCTATTTCCTCAAAAGCAATGGTTTTTCCCTTCAATATTCGATATAATAGGTATGCTCTGATGAAACCAAATAATCATGTTTCATATTTCAGACTTTTAGCTCTTATACAAATGATTATACAACGAGGTCATATTATGTATCAAACAATTCTATTTGATTTAGACGGAACTCTTACCGATTCCGGAAAGGGAATCACCAATGCGGTTTCCTATGCACTTGCTAAAGTAGGTATTCATGTGGAAGATAAAAGCACACTTTCGCCCTTTGTCGGTCCACCTCTGAAAGACTCTTTCAAAGAATTCTATCATTTTTCAGAAGAACAGGCCATCCAAAGCGTCATTGATTACCGGGAATATTACAATGTAAAAGGACTTTATGAAAATGAAGTTTATCCGGGTATCGAAAAACTGCTATCTGATATAAAGAACTCCGGTCGCAGAATCGGTCTGGCCACATCAAAACCGGACAAACTGTCGATTCAGGTTCTAGACCATTTTCATCTTCTTCCGTATTTTGATGTCATTGCTGCTCCTACCATGGACGAGAAAAGAAATACGAAGATTGAAGTCATCGAATATGCCCTGGAACAGTTTGGTATCACTGATGTCTCAGATGTTGTCATGGTGGGAGATCGAAAATTTGATATTCTTGGTGCAAAGCATTTTGGAATGGATTCCATAGGTGTGCTGTATGGATATGGTTCCAGAGAAGAACTCACAGAAGCCGGTGCCACTTATCTCGTAGAAAATACAGAAGGGATTTGGTCTGTTATATAGGCCAAATCCCTGAAATTATTTTATAATATGAGTCCAAGCACACCATACATGGCCAGTCCCAGACTAGCAGCACATATACTTGGCGCATCTATGAACCATTTGCATCCGGTCGCCCGAAAGAGCAGACCTATCAGTTGAAAGACAAGGGGATTCATGATAACACACCAAATCGGCAGAGCTATCATCCCTGCTAAAATCCCATAAATTACTGCAATCGATGGAAAAATTACAAGCATACTGTAAAGTGTTATAAAAGGAACCATAATCTGCCGGAATGTACTGGAAATAACCGTTTCTGCCAAAGCAAAATTATCAGTCACCATAATCTTCTGATAGATTGTGGGCATAAGACACAAGTAAGAGTGAATCATGAATCCTCCCATTGCGCCACAGCAAAAGACCGCCTTCATAATCAACGCAAAAGTACTATGTTCTGTCCCCACCTGATTCATAAGTGACAGAAAGCCACAGGTATACATGGGTACCGCAAACATGGCTAATATGCCGGATGCCACAAAACGCCAATGAGCCATATCCTTCCACTTGCTGTCAATGTACTTTCCTTCTCCCAGCTTTTCGTTATCTACGCCTTTCAGATCCAAAAGACAATCTGCAACTGCACACAGAAAACCGCCTATGATTCCTATTATCGCTAAAACCTGATTATTCATCTATTGATGCCTCTCATCCATATCTCTTACCAATAACCGACATCTCTTATCCATGTTTACCGACACATCTTATCGATACTTACCGATACCTCTTATCAATACTTACCGATACCTCTTATCAATACTTACCGATACCTCTTATCAATCTTCTTTGCCACCTTGGTTCCGATATACTGCATAATCTGAACAAGCAGGATCAACAAAATAACCGTTGCAAACATGATATCTGTTTCATATCGATAATATCCATAACGGATTGCGATATCACCCAGACCGCCGCCGCCTACAGTACCGGACATAGCTGAATATCCCAGAATCGTTGCCAGGGCAATGGTTGCATTAATGATCAGGGAAGTTCTGGCTTCTGCCAGTAACACCTTCCAAACGATATGCCAGGTGCTTGCTCCCATACTCTGTGCTGCTTCGATCACTCCCTGATCCACCTCCAGTAAAGAGGATTCCACCAGTCTGGCAATAAACGGTGCTGCTGCAATGGTCAAAGGTACAATCGTTGCAGTAGGACCATAACTCTTGTCCACCAGAGCTCTGGTGAACGGAATGATCAGAATCAACAGGATCAAAAATGGTACACTTCGAACAATATTCACTACAACATCAATGACCTTATAGATGAATTGATTTGGTCTCAAACCATCTTTTCTGGTCAGCACCAGGATAATCCCCAGAGGCAGACCCAGAATATATGCAAAAAAGGTGGAGGTCAGTGTCATGTATAAAGTCACCCATGTACCTTCCACTAACATACTGATTATCTCATTACTGAACATAGTCTTCCAGCACCTCCACTTCCAGTTTTCTTTCCTGCAGATAAGCAATCATTCGATTTGCTATGATTTCGTCATCCGGCAGCTGCAGAATCATCTGACCGTGCGCTATTCCACCGATATCTTTTGTATCAGCCTGTAAAATATTCACCGGTGCCTTGCACTCCAGAATCATATTTCCGATAACCGGCTCTGCTGATGGATTTTCTTTGAAAACGATACGGACACAGCGCTTGCTGCTGAGTTCGGAATATTCCTTATCTTCACCCTGGAACACCAGCTTTTTCGCAGCTTTTGTCTTCGGATGAGAGAATACATCTTCCACTGTACCGGTCTCTGCCAGATCTCCGTGATCAATGATCGCCACATGGGAACATATTTCCTGTACCACTGTCATTTCATGGGTAATAATCACGATCGTAATGCCAAATTCCCGATTGATTTTCTTCAGCAGTGCAAGAATCGACTTGGTCGTTGTAGGGTCAAGGGCACTGGTAGCCTCATCGCAAAGCAGGATCTTCGGATCCATGGCAAGGGCTCTGGCAATCGCCACACGCTGCTTTTGTCCGCCGGAAAGCTGAGCCGGATAAGCCTTGGCTTTTTCTTCCAGATCGACGATCTTCAGTAGCTCCTTTGCCTTTTCTCGTGCCTCTTTCTTTTTCATTCCAACGATTTCCAACGGAAAACAGATATTATCCAGAACCGTTCTCTGCATCAGCAGATTAAAATGCTGGAAGATCATTGCAATATGGGTTCTTACTTCCCGCAGCTCCTTTTCACTGAGCTGCATCAGATTTTTCCCTTCAATATAGACATTTCCGGATGTCGGCTTTTCCAGCAGGTTTAAGCATCTTACCAGCGTACTTTTTCCCGCACCACTCATACCGATGACGCCGTATATCTCTCCTTTATGAATTTCCAAATTAACGTGATTCAGGGCATTTACCGTAGCATCCTTGCTTTCAAAGCTCTTGCTGATGTCCTCAACCTTGATCATAACTTCCTGTGTTGCCATGTTTTTTCCTCTTTTTCCATTTAAAAAGCTATCCGCCTATAAAAGTACAGACAACTTTTACTATGTCTTACCTAAAAACTATAAACGCTTTATACTATACCACATCAATAGGAAATTGTGCAATTCATATCATAAAACAGATTTTGGCATATCCACCGCTATAGACGCCGGTGGTTACCGCCATTTTCCTGCAGATACCATTTTCCACTGTATAAACTATGGTTTCCTGATTCTCATTTGCAAGGGCTGAAACAGGAATCTGAATAGCATCTTCAGCTAACGCTCTGGAAAAATGCAGCGTCACCTCGTATCCCGGTCCCATTTGTTCCGGAATATGATCTGCAGATAATTCCACCCGGCATCTGTTTTCATTGACGCCCAGGGTAGAAAGCTGCTGTTCTGCCAGTGGCGAAATAAATGTGATTTTCTCTCCAGGCTGCAAGTCATGAGCCCGTTAGAAACCGGTTCCTACTACGATCTCATCCTCACCGGCTGCCGGGTTTCTTCCGTTTTCCAAATAAACACGGTTCATCCCATCGATGGTCTGAGAGATCACTTTCAAATGTATGTCATCACTGCCCATCTCTTCCACCGGAATCTTCTGGAGAATCCTTTCCCCTTCGGATTATCTTTTCACCGAACCTCTCGTTAGCTGTCACATATTTGATCTGAAAAAACAATCCCTGATTCACATTTTGACATTTCTGAATCATATTTTACAACCATAATACTATGGAAATTTGTAACATTCCATGATAAACTGAAACTGTTTGTGAAGAATATTTTTTCCTGCAATGCAGTTGGAATATTTTCACTATTTATGCTTGCAGTATAGTTTGGACATTTTATTGTTCTATCAGCAGAAAGGTTTGGATTTCATATGGATAAGAAAAAAATGGTAGTATCACTTGGTCATGATGCTTTAGGTTATACAACAACCGAACAATGGGATGCTGTACATGTTACAGTTCGAAGTCTGGCAGATCTGGTGGAATCAGGATATCACCTTACCATTACCCACAGTAATGGTCCTCAGGTCAGCATGATTCATAAAGCAATGACAGAGCTTCGACGTGTTTATATTGATTACACGCCTGCTCCTATGTGCGTTTGTTCCGCTATGAGTCAGGGATATGTAGGATATGATATTCAGAATGCGCTTCGTTCAGAACTTCTTTCCAGAGGTATCTCCAAGCCGGTCAGCACTATTTTAACCCAGGTTACTGTTGATCCCTATGATGAAGCATTTTATGCACCGACTAAAAAAATCGGCCGCTATATGTCAAAAGATGATGCGGAGATTGAAATCAAAAAAGGGAACTATGTTATAGAAGAAGAAGGAAAAGGCTTCCGTCGTGTGGTTGCGGCACCAAAGCCTATTGATATTGTAGAAATCGAAAGCATCCGCCTTTTAGCAGATGCGGATCATATCGTTATCGCCTGCGGTGGTGGTGGCATTCCTGTTATTGAACAGAAGCATAACCTGAAAGGTGCTTCCGCAGTCATCGAAAAAGATGCCATTGCAGGTAAACTGGCCTCCGATCTGAAATCCGATATTCTCCTGATTTTAACAAGTGTTCCGGAAGTTTATACCGGATTTGGTACAGATGCCCAGGCTCCGATCAGTGAGATGAATATGGCCCAGGCAAAGGCATATATGGAGGCTGGGGAGTTTGAAGCCAATTCCATGCTTCCAAAGATTGAAGCAGCAATTTCCTATCTGGAGAAATGTCCGGAAGGCAGGGTGATTATCACCAATATTGAGAATGTAAAGGATGCGGTAAAAGGAAAGGCCGGTACTACACTGACTGCGTAGCGGTTGCTGCTTCAGTACTAATCTTTATCAGCAGCAATGTAAACTGCATCGACACTTGAATGCTCGTGACTCCTCGCTTGTTACCCTGGATTTACTGCTTCTTAAAACATCTTGATTTGCAGGCAGTAAAAAATTGTCGGATTTTTTCGTTTGATTACATAAATTTTGTATTTTGCCAGATTTTACTGCCTGTGTAAATAATTCTAAAAATTAAGCAATAAAAAAGTCATGAATTTCACTCGCAAAAAAAGTCGTCACCAGATTTCCGCACAATTTTACTGCTTGCACCACAAAAAATAGATTCATAGCGGTACAAGAATTTCAAGTTTTTGAAAATAGAAAAAACTAATACTACTTAAAATCCCAGAAATTCCAAACAAGCAGTAAAGCAAAACATTTTCGCACGTTTCAGCCACATTTCCACATTCCCACTCACTCAAAAAAGCTGCCGCTTCACAAACTCGCATCTGTGAAAGCGACAGCCCTATTATTCTAATGATGTTCTGAGAAAAGAAGCAGCAGCGCTCCTATTATAATGCAGAAATCCGACAGATTAAAAATCAGATTCCGGATAGGCCTGCACTTTACATTGAGCCGGAAATAATCCACTACATAGTTTCTCTTGATCCGGTCATAAGTATTGCTGTATGCCCCGCCCAGCATCAGGGATAACCCCACTTTAAGAAGGTTCTTTCCGCATTTCCCCAAAGTCACTACAAACAGGACGGTAAGAACTGCAGTCAGAAGAATCGAAACCCACTTCACGATACTGCTTTTCTTCTGCCCCAGCCCCCGGAATGCTCCATGGTTGTGAAATTTGGTCAGCAAAATCAGGTTGTGAAAAGCCGGCTTATTTACCTTCTCATCTCCCTGCTTTTCCACATGGTTCTTTATCATCCATTCCAAACTGAAAATAACTATAATCAGTACTATATAAATCATTCGGTTCCCATTCTTTCCAAAGTTCTGACAGATTATTATTGTGACCCACTTTTTTGCAGATATCCCTGCACAGCCTCACAGAACTTTTCCGCATTTACAATCTGTTCTTCTACCTCTTCCTTTGAAATCACGTAAAAATCATCATAATCACTATCACTTCTTGCTTCAAATGCCATACTGATAATATCAGACAATTCCACATCAAAAATACCTGTCTTAATATATGACTTTCTAAAATATGCGGATACACCAGAATGTTTTGAAAAATCAATATTTTCAAGTGCCAGAACACTTCTCATGGCATGAAAAATTGCATAATAAGCGCGATTCGCAGCTCCCTTATAATCTCCTGCGTTCATTAACAGCTTTGCAGACTCAATACATTGCTCTGCCTGTTCAAATCTATATCGGGAAAGTGCTCTAACGTTGCTATCCATAGAGTGCAACTCCTTCCTTCTGTACATTTTGATAAAATGGTAAAAAAGTCAATCCCTCCTCAAAAGATGCCCTATCTCTCAGCAAAAGTGACACCTCTATATCATTTTCCAATCCAATCCGGCTTGCAAGTTTATTTACCTGTTTTCGATATTTTTTCACTTCCTCCGGAGTACAGTCAAGCAGAATCATAATATCAATGTCCGATTCCGAGTCAAAATCTCCTCTGGCGTAGGAACCGTATAAGATGATTTTATATATTTTATCTTCCAATAATTCCACAGAAGCCTTCACCACGCTTCTGGTAACAATTTGCAATTCACTCTGTGAACACATATCCTACACCTCCTTCGGCTCTTTTATCTT
>JBJENT010000144.1:0-12953 GCA_051880335.1 Lachnospiraceae bacterium | reverse complement strand
AAATCCAGTATCGAAAAATCAGGAGAAAAATTATCTGTGAAAAATATCTGGAAGGGAAAAAGGATGCCCTTCCCGTAGACTATAAATTTTACTGCCTGAATGGCGAACCGGTTTATATCGGTAATTTTATTGAGCGGGATATCGAAAAGGACAGTATTATCAGAGGGTATTTTGATATCAACTGGAAGCCATCGAAGCTGTTCAGGTTTGAGACAGAAGCGGAAAAATTCCCACGTCCGAAATGTTTGGATGAAATGCTTTCCTATGCGCGGATATTAAGCAAACCATTCCCGTTTGTCCGTGTAGACTTTTATGAGGTGGATGGGAAGGTCTACTTTGGGGAGCTGACGTTTACCCCTTCAGGCTGTCTGGGAACCTACTATACAGATGAGGCAGAAATTGAGCTAGGAGAAGCATTACATGTCTGACAGTAAGAAAAGTGTTGGAATCATTGGTGGTATGGGCCCTGGAGCTACGGCTCTTTTATTTCAGAAAATCATTGATTATACCGATGCAAAAGTGGATGCGGAACACATCCACATTATGATTGATAATCGTCCTTCAATTCCGGATCGTACCAGTGCTATTTTAAAAGGAGAGAATACTCCTGCAAAGTATATATGTGAATGTGGAAGAAAATTACAGGAATATGGAGCAGAGCTGCTTGCGATTCCTTGTAATACATCCCACTATTTTTACCCGTATATTCAGGAACAGTTGGATATCCCGGTAGTCAATATGCCGGAGGAAACTGCGAAGGAATGTAAGAATTCAGGCTTTGATGCTGTAGGGGTGTTAGCTACTACCGGAACGAGAAAAACAGAAATTTATGACCATGCATTGAAAAAGTTTGGAATCAGGGCGATGTATCCGGATGATGAAGGTCAGGAACTTTTGATGTCGATCATTTATGATTATGTAAAAGCCGGGAAGAAAGCCGATATCTCCATGTTTGAAAGACAGATAGAGAAAATGGTTTCACAAGGCGTGCAGGCATTTATTCTGGGATGTACGGAGCTTCCGATGGTATTTCAGGATGGTGACCTGGGAATGAAATTTATTGATTCACTGGATGTGCTTGCCAGGAGAACTGTGGAAAAGGCAGGGCTTACTTTGGATGACATTGACTACTTTGTGTGCCATCAGGCAAATGTCAGAATCATTGATGCCATTGCCCGCACTTTAAAGCAGCCCAGAGAAAAGTTTTTTGTAAATATCGAAGAATATGCAAATACCTCTGCAGCCAGTGTGGCAATCGCACTGAGTGATCTGGACGATTCCGGGTTATGTAAACCTGGACAGAAGGTGTTGCTGGCTGGGTTCGGCGCAGGAAAGACCTGGGGCGCTATTGTGATAGACTGGTAAAATCCCATGTGTCATGGTAATAGACTGGCAGGATCCGGGCGCAGGCAGGATAGACTGTCATGACAGTTTTTACATAGGAAAGAGATGGAAAGGGAGAAAAAGATGAAGCTACAAGATTTGCTGCACATTAAATATCCGATTATTCAAGGTGGTATGGCAAATATTGCAACAGGAGAATTTGCAGCCGCAGTATCAAATGCAGGAGGACTGGGACTGATTGCCTCCGGTGGAATGGATCATGAAAAAATCCGGGAAGAGATTCATAAGTGCCGGGCTTTGACCGACAAGCCATTTGGTGTCAACCTGATGCTGATGAATCCGGATGCCGATGCCATTGCAGAGGTTTTATACGAAGAAAAAATTCAGGTCATTACCACAGGCGCAGGAAGCCCGGGAAAATATATTGCAAGATGGAAAGAAAATGGAAGTATCGTCATTCCGGTGGTTGCCAGTGTGGCACTTGCCAAACTGATGGTTCGCTCCGGTGTGGATGCAGTCATTGCAGAAGGCGGTGAAAGTGGTGGACATGTAGGAGATATGACTACCATGACTCTTCTTCCACAGGTGATCGATGCAGTAGATGTACCGGTCATTGCCGCAGGCGGTATCGCAGACGGAAGACAGGTGGCAGCTGTTTATGCGCTGGGTGCATGCGGTGTTCAGGTGGGAACCTGTCTGCTGGTCAGCGAAGAATGCCCGATCCATGAAAATTATAAAAAGGCCATCATCAAAGCAAAAGATAACGGAACCACAGTAACCGGACGTTCTCAGGGAGCTCCGGTCAGAATCCTGAAGAACAAGATGGCAAGAGAGTATCTGAAGCTGGAAGCTGCCGGTGCAGATAAGATGGAACTGGAGAAAATCACTCTCGGCGGACTCAGAAGAGCTGTATTTGACGGAGACATGGAGACCGGCTCTGTGATGGCAGGTCAGGTTTGCGGACAGTTACGGGAAATCAAACCGGTTGCACAGATTCTGGAAGAACTCTACGAGGGAGCAAAAGAAGAGATCAAAAAGCTTGCAGTGAAGGATATTTAATGATACGGAAAAGTATCCTGCAATACAGAAAACAAAAATTTGGTATTTATAAAAGATGATAGAAATTCAAAAGCAAGAAAGTAGGAAGAAGATGAAATTAGGTTTTGTTTATGCAGGGCAGGGAAGCCAGAAAGTAGGAATGGGAAAGGATTTTTATGAAACATATCCCCTCTTTCGTGAGACTCTGGATCATGCTCAGGAATGGGTAAAAGACGTAACAGATTTTGACCTGAAAAAGCTTTGCTTTGAAGGACCTATGGAAGAATTGAGCCAGACACGATTTACACAGCCATGTATGGTCAGCTTTGCAGTAGGAATCACAAAGTTATTTGAAAAAGAAGGTATCTGCCCGGAGTACACATGTGGACTTAGTCTGGGAGAGTATTCCGCTTTATATGCAGCAGGGGTTCTGCCGGAAGAGGAAGTATTAAAACTGGTTGCTTACCGGGGAAAAGTCATGGCAGAAGCAGTATCCGGAAGAGAAGTAAAAATGTCAGCAGTCCTTATGGTGGATCGTGATACAGTAGTGGAATGCTGTAAAGAAGCTACCGACAGACTGAAAAACGAATTTGTCACCATATCCGGTGTGGAGACTACAGAGCATTATGTGGTTCAGGCAGCTAATTTCAACTGCCCGGGACAGATTGTAATCTCCGGAGATGCAGCCGCAGTAGATCTGGCAACCGAACTGATCAAGGAAAAAGGTGGAAAGAGAGTCGTGCCTCTGGCAGTAAGTGGTCCATTCCATACTTCTTTGATGAAGCCTGCCGGAGATAAGCTGAGAGAAAAGCTGGATCAGACAAGCTTTGGTGAGCAGAAGGCAGAAGTCATCTTCAATGCCACAGGACTGCCGAAGAAAGCCGAAGAGTCTTATGAAGATCTTCTGGAAAAACAGGTACAGAGCAGTGTTTATCTGGAAGACTCCATTCGATATATGGCAGGTCAGGGCGTAGATACGATCATCGAAATCGGCCCGGGTGCAACGATTTCAAAATTTATCCAGAAAACTGCACCGGAGATCAAGACATATCATATTGACACCGTAGATGATTTTACCGAAGTGTTACAGGTAGTTCACTAATTTTCGCTGAGGAGGATGGAATGGGAAACAAAGTCGCAGTAGTAACCGGTGGAAGCCGGGGAATCGGCAGGGTGATCTGCTTAGAACTTGCAAAAAAAGGATATGACATTGTTACCTGCTATACCAAAGGGGCTGCAGAGGCAGAAAATACCATTGAGCTTTGCAGGCAGGCCGGTGTAGACGGTATGGCAATGCAGTGTAATGTAGCAGATCAGGAAAGTGTTACTGCTTTTTTTGAAGAAATCAAAAACCGGTTCGGAACCATAGATGTACTGGTGAACAACGCAGGAATTACAAAAGATGATCTGATTCTCCGCATGTCAGAAGATGCTTTTATGCAGGTAATCGATACCAACCTAAAAGGTGCTTTCCTTTGCAGCAAAGCAGCAGCAAAGATGATGCTGAAGAACAAATTCGGAAGAATCATCAGTATTTCCAGTGTAGTTGGTCTGGGAGGAAACGCAGGACAGGCTAACTATGCCGCAAGTAAAGCCGGACTGATAGGCATGACAAAATCCATCGCAAAGGAACTGGGCGGAAAAGGCATTACAGCCAATGCAGTTGCTCCCGGTTTTATTCAGACAGATATGACAGATGTTTTATCCGATCAGGTGAAAGATACACTTTTGAAGCAGATTCCGAGAAAAGCGCTTGGAAAACCGGAAGATGTGGCAGCAGCAGTCTGCTTTCTGGCATCGGAAGAGGCCGGATATATTACCGGACAGGTGCTGGCGGTAGATGGCGGAATGAGTATGTAAAAAAGTTTGAATGGAGTGGAAAACGATGAAGAGAAGAGTTGTAATCACAGGACTTGGCACCGTTAATCCTTTGGGAAACAATGTGGAAGAAACCTGGAAAAAGGTACAGGGAAACGCATGTGGAATTGGACCGATCACACATTTTGACACAGAGAGTTTTACAGTTAAAATGGCAGGAGAAGTCAAAAATCTGAATGTAGAAGATATTCTTGGAAAGAAAGAGTCCAAGAGAATGGACCGCTTTACACAGTTTGCTATGATTGCTGCCAAAGAGGCAATGGAGGACAGCGGACTGGATCCGGAAAAAGAAGATACGAACCGTATGGGTGTACTGGTATCCAGCGGAATCGGCGGACTTCCAACTATTGAAACAGAACATGCAAAAGGACTGGAAAAAGGATTTAACAGAATCTCACCATTTTTCATTCCCATGGCGATTTCCAATATGGCAGCAGGCCAGATTGCCATTGCTTACGGACTTCACGGAATGTGCAGCTGTGTGGTAACAGCCTGTGCAAGCAGCAATAATGCAATCGGTGATGCTTTCAGACATATTCGAGATGGTTATGCGGAAGTGATGGTTTGCGGTGGTGCAGAAAGCTGTATTACCGAACTGGGTATCGGTGGATTTGCTGCTTTAAAAGCATTAAGCACATCAGAGGATGCAAACAGGGCATCCATTCCTTTTGATAAAGAAAGAAACGGTTTCGTTATGGGTGAAGGTGCAGGTATCCTGATTCTGGAAGAATATGAGCATGCAAAAGCCCGTGGCGCAAAAATTTACGCAGAACTGGCAGGATATGGCGCAAATTGTGACGCATATCATATTACAGCGCCTCATCCGGAAGGAGAAGGCGGAGCAGCCTGCATGAAGCTGGCTCTGGAAGATGCAGGAATGGCAGTAGAAGATATCGATTATATCAATGCACACGGAACTTCTACTCATTTGAATGACAGTGGCGAAACCAAAGCAATCCGGAAAGCTTTTGGTGCCCATGCAGATAAACTTATGGTGAGCTCCACCAAGTCCATGACAGGACATTTACTGGGTGGCAGTGGTGCAGTGGAAGCCATCTTTACCACACTGGCTGTTCAGAATGATTTTGTTCCGGCAACAGTAAATTATCAGATTCCGGATGAAGAATGTGACCTTGATATTGTACCAAATGAGGGAAGAAAAGCAGTTGTCCGTGCAGCTGTTTCCAATTCCCTTGGATTTGGCGGGCACAATGCAAGTATTGTAATTAAGAAGGCAGAGTAGTACTATTTTATATAAGAGAGGCGGGGAAAACACGATGGAACTTAACTCAAATCAGATTCAGGAAATCTTACCACACAGATATCCCTTTTTATTGGTTGATAAGATCATAGACTTTGAACCGGGCAAATGGGCCAAGGGAATCAAGTGCGTCAGTGCAAACGAAATGCAGTTTATGGGACATTTCCCTCAAAAGCATGTTATGCCGGGCGTTCTTTTAATCGAGGCTCTTGCACAGGTAGGGGCAATTGCTATTTTAACACAGGAAGAAAACAAGGGAAAAATCGCATTCTTTGGTGGAATTAAGAATGCGCGCTTTAAACAGCAGGTAATCCCAGGAGATGTGGTAGAGTTGTCCTGTGAAATGACTGCAGTAAAAGGACCAATCGGGTTTGGAAAAGCTGTAGCAACCGTGAACGGAAAGGTGGCAGCCACTGCCGAACTTTCTTTTGCAATAAATTGACAGGGTATGATATGATAGTAAAAGAATTAAAAAAAGAAAGGGTAATGGAGATGTTGGAACAATCTTTTTCTGATATCTATATGAAGTTTAAAGTACACTTTTATCAGGAAGTTTTTAAACAGATTCATTCCAGAGAAACGACTCTGTCTACCGTTGAAGTATTCTGCGTTGAGATCATTCATGCACTGCATGAACCTACGGTCAATGAATTTGCGAATTTTATTCAGGTGTCATCTCCCAATGCCGCTTATAAAGTAAATAGTTTGATTAAAAAAGGCTATATCGAAAAAGTTCAGTCGGAACATGATAAAAGAGAATATCACCTTCGGGTTACACCCAAGTATTTCGAATATTATAATCTGAGTCAGAATTATCTGTCTGAGGTGACCAAGCGGGCGGAGGAGCATTTCTCCACAGAAGAGATCATGAAGTTCGACCAGATGCTGGAAGAGATTTCAAAAGGACTGATGCCGGAAATCGATATCCCATCTGTTAATCTGGATGAAGTAAAGAAGAATCTGGATGAAGTGAAGAATAATCTGGACTAACCAAAAAAGTATACGGATGAAGTGAAGAACAATCTGGACTAACCAAAAAGGATCTGGATGCTTTAGAACAGGGAACGATATAGGTGAAAAAGAGAGCAAAACTACTGTAGCAGAGTAGAAATATTTGCTCTCTTTTTAATTGTCGTAACTATTCAGAACCCCATTCGCAAAACGCAGCTTCACGACTCTGAATATTTCCCAATCGTCAGAAAATAACAATTTTCTGTGAAAATTTAATAAAATTTGCATAAAACGATTCATTTTGAACGCACAATACGATATAATGATTAGATAGTTTTGTGTTATAAATGAGATAACAGGGGGACGTTTGAAAAGAAAGAAGGAGGTATTTATTTGATCAGAAGCCAGCTTGTAGATTATATTAAAAGACAGGAAGATATCTGTTACAGAAATGATGCAATTGCTCCGGAGCTTTATGCGGAATATGGTGTAAAGCGCGGACTTAGAGATGAAAACGGAAATGGCGTACTTACAGGACTAACCAATATTTCCAGAGTGACATCTTCTAAAATCGTGGATGGAGAAAAGATTCCCTGTGATGGTGAATTGTGGTATAGAGGATATCGGATCGATAGGTTGATTCAAAGTATGCAGCCCACGGAGCTGGGGTTTGAGAAGGTTGCATATTTGCTTTTGATGGGAGAAATGCCTTCGGATGAAGAATATCTGGAATTCCGAAAAATGCTTTCCTTATGCAGAACATTACCTACGAATTTTACCAGGGATGTCATTATGAAAGCACCCTCCGCAGATATTATGAATTCCATGACCAGAAGTATTTTAACTTTGTCTTCTTACGACAAGTTTGCCATGGATACCAGTATTGCCAACAGTCTGCGCCAGTGTATCCAGCTGATCAGTGAGTTTCCGCTTCTGGCTGTATATGGCTATAATGCTTATAATCATTATATTAAAAATGACAGTATGTTTATCCATAGACCGAATCCAAAACTGTCTACAGCAGAAAATCTTCTGCTGCTGATGAGGCCGGATAAAAAATACACAGCGGTTGAAGCAAAGGTATTGGATACCGCACTGATTCTTCATATGGAGCATGGTGGTGGTAATAACTCTACTTTTACCACCAGGGTCGTTACATCTTCCGGCTCCGATACTTATTCTACGATTGCAGCGGCAATGTCTTCGTTGAAAGGTCCAAAACATGGTGGTGCCAATATGAAAGTCATGGAAATGATGGAAGACATCAGCGAGCATGTGAAGGACAGAAAAGATAAAGAAGAAATCGGGGCATATCTGGAAAAGATTGTAGACAAAGAGGCTTTTGACAAAAAAGGATTGATTTACGGAATGGGGCACGCCATTTATTCTCTTTCCGATCCAAGAGAAGTGATCTTTAAGCAGTTCGTCGAAAAACTGGCGGAAGAGAAAGGAAGAGAAGATGATCTGTTCCTGTACAATGCCATTGAAGAACTGGCACCGGAAATCATTGCAAAGAAACGTAAGATATATAAAGGTGTCAGCCCGAATGTGGACTTTTACAGTGGCTTTGTATACGATATGCTTGGTATTCCAAAAGAGCTTTATACGCCGATGTTTGCAATCGCACGTGTGGTTGGCTGGAGTGCACACAGAATCGAAGAGCTGATCTGCGCAGATAAGATCATCCGACCAGCATACAAGAGTGTGATGGAAGAAAGGGATTCCTAAGTGGAGGATGATATAAGGAAGTCCTAAGCAGATGATGATATGGGGGAGTCATGTGAGTTGAAAATATAAAAAGAGATTCGTCATTTGAAGAGAAAAATTCCCATATGAGATGTTCATATGGGAATTATCTGGCTTTATAGGAAATTTCTTCAAATTATCCGTAAAAAGGCTATGAAATGAAAAATCCTTTATATGTGTGTAAACCTTATAGATAGATTCATTTTGATATTTTCTTTTTTTGGATGAAACATTTGAAACCGCCGAAACTACTCGAATAACAATTTTCCATTCAGTGGGTAGCATCCGAGGTGAAAAAGCAGAAAGAATACCCACTGAAACGCCGGAATGACTGTCGGTAGGCAGTTTCTGAGGTAAAAAAGCAGAAAGAATACCCACTGAAACGCCGGAATGACTGCCGGTGGGCAGTTTCTGAGGTGAAAAAGCAGAAAGAATACCCACTGAAACGCCGGAATGACTGCCGGTGGGCAGTTTCTGAGGTGAAAAAGCAGAAAGAATACCCACTGTAATTCAGAAATGGCTGTCAGTGGGCAAGTTCTGAAAGAATAACATCAAAATCATGCCTGCTGAGAATGAAAAATAGGTATTAGTAGGTAAAGCGTGTTTTTGCATGTCATTTTACAGAAAGGAAAAGAATCAAAAAGCCCTCTCAAGATTGAGGGGCAGGGGAGTTGGATAGGCGAAGCCTATTTTTTGTCACTAAAAAAGCGAATCAAAGAATAGGAAAAGAGATATAATAAGCAAAAACAAAATGCAAAAATAGTAAATTGAGATGGTAAGTAAGAAAAATAGCAAAGAAAGAAGGAAGAATAATGGTGAATTATAACAAAGTAGTCATGATAGGTTGTGGATTTGTCGGCTCGGCAACGGTGTTCAGCTTGATGGAAAGTGGACTCTTTACAGAGATCGCCATGATCGATGCGGATATGGCGAAAGCGGAAGGAGAAGCTATGGATATCAGCCACGGGATCCCTTTTGCGAAGCAGATGAGAGTCTATGCAGGTTCCTATGAGGATGTGAGGGATGCAGGAATCGTAATCATCACTGCCGGAGCCAATCAGAAGCCGGATGAAACCAGGCTGGATCTGATTCACAAAAATGTGGCAATTTTTAAAACAATCATTCCGGAAATCGCAAGCAGGGATTTTCAGGGAATCCTGCTGGTGGTCGCCAATCCGGTAGATATATTGACTCATGTGGCACAGAAACTTTCCGGCCTTCCGGAAAACCGGGTCATCGGTTCCGGAACGGTTTTGGACACTGCCAGACTGAAATACAGACTAAGTCAGCATTTGGGTGTCAATAGCAGTGCTGTTTCTGCATTTATCATCGGGGAACACGGAGACAGTGAGGTAGTGGCCTGGAACTGTGCCAACGTTTCCGGTGTGCCTCTTAATGAGTTCTGTGAGCTGAGAGGACATTTCCAGCATGAAAAATCTACAAGGGAAATTGCCCAGGATGTGAAAAACAGCGCATATGATATCATTCAGCGTAAGCACGCAACTTATTATGGTGTAGCAATGGCAGTCCGCTCTATCTGCGAAGTAATCGTCAGAAATGACAAATCCATTCTTCCGGTATCCACCAGAATGCACGGGGAATACGGAATCGACGATGTGGTATTGTCTATGCCCTGCGTGGTGGGAAGAGATGGTATCGAGACAAAAGTGCCGATCCATCTGAATGAAGAAGAAATTCGGGCACTCCACAGCTCCGCTGAGATTTTGAAAGAGATGATGGATTCTGAGCCGCTGGAGTAAAGTGAAATCAGAATCATACACCGACGGAATCGTATAATGCTGGAATCGTACACCGACGGAATCGTATAATGCTGGAATCGTATACCGACGGAATCGTATATCGACGGAATACTGCAAAAAAACGTTCCATGCAGACGTTTATTTGTTCTGCGTGGAACGTTTTTCTTTGTTCAGACCTCCGGTCATATGTTTTTGTTTTGCACCGATGAAACTGGCTCTCTGAATGGAATCTTCACCATATTTCATGCGGATCTTATCAATAGCGCTGTCCAGCTTTTCCAGTTTCTCATTTTTCTGATAATCAAATAAATTGTATTGGAGCGCATCGTTTGCAGAAGCTTTACTGGTCTGTACCCCCAAAAGCCGAAGCGGGGTTCCGTCCCAGAGCTGGTCAAACAGGGTGCAGACGCTGCGATAGATATTTTCTGTAATATTCGTAGGGGAAAGTAAAGTCATCTGCTTGGAGCTGCGATGAAATTCATAATCCACAAGCTGAACAGATACCACAGAAATATGAGTTTTATCCCCGCGGATTCGGGCACTCACTGTTTCGGTCAGGGAGAGCAGTATCATTTTTGCAGTTTCTGCATCAGTCACATCCGATGGCACTGTGATCGAGTTGCCATAGCCTTTATTGGGCTGCTGATGGTCGGTAACCATTTCCATATCATTGCCATTGGCATAATTCCAGATGGTTTCACCATGGCTTTTAAAGTGACTTTTCAGGATAGCCGGATCTGTCTGAGCCAGATCACCGATGGTACGTATCCCCAGAGCCTGAAGACCGCTGCGGGTACTTTTTCCAACGGAAAAAAGCTCGCCCACAGGCAGTGGCCACATTTTTTCCCGGATTTCACTTTTAAACAGCGAATGGACTTTATTTGGTTTTTCAAAATCGGAAGCCATTTTGGCCAGCAGTTTATTTTCTGAGACTCCGATATTGACCGTAAATCCCAATTCCTTGTATATGGTTTCCCGCAAAAAATTGGCAAAGGAAATCATGTCACCATAGAGCTTTTGGGTTCCGGTCATATCGCAGAACGCTTCATCGATGGAAAACTGTTCCACCACAGGAGCATAGCGCTTTAGCAGTTCCATAAAGCGGTTGCTGTATTCTACATAGACCCGGAAATTTGGCTTTACAATGGTAAGATTGGGGCATTTTTTACAGGCAGAGACCAGTGGCTCTGCTGTTTTTATGCCAAATTTTTTGGCAGCCATGGATTTCGCCAGGACAATACCATGGCGGGTTTCCTGATCTCCGCCCACAACAGCCGGAATCTCACGCAGGTCGACTGCATCAGGGTCCTGCTGCAACCGATAACAGGATTCCCAGGATAAAAAAGCGGAATTTACATCAATATGAAAGATAATGGGATCCGGCATGGCGACTCCTTTCGTGGAATGGGTTTTGGTTGTTTTCTCGTTACTCAATGCAGAAAAACAAATAGTGCTTCGCACTGCTTGTTTTTCTTAGCACTGAGTATAGCATAAAAATAAAATATATGAAGTAAAAAATAAAATATATAAAACCTATTGACATACTAGGAAATGAGTAGTAAGATGCAATTAATCGAAAGGATAACTCTAAGGGAAAGGAGCAAAAGGCATGAGAGATTTATACTGTAAAGCTTCATGTAAAATAATGTGGTATGACCGAATGCAGAATTTGAAGTCCATGCGAATGTGTCAGCATGGGAAAATGGAAGATCAAAGATGCAGTCGAATGTGTCAGCATGACAGTATGGCTTATCATGCTGCATGCGGCAAATAGAACAGGACCTTATAAAAATGAAAGCAGATGAAAAGAGAGGATTATATTATGAGTCAATATAAATTTGAAACACTTCAGTTACACGTAGGACAGGAACAGCCGGATCCGGCAACCGATTCCAGAGCAGTACCGATTTATCAGACAACTTCTTATGTATTTAAAAATTCAGCACACGCAGCAGCACGTTTTGGACTGGCTGATGCAGGTAATATTTACGGAAGACTTACCAACTCTACTCAGGATGTTTTTGAAAAGAGAATCGCAGCATTAGAGGGTGGTGTGGCAGCACTTGCAGTAGCATCCGGAGCTGCAGCGATTACATATGTGATTGAAGCATTGGCACAGGATGGTGGTCATATTGTATCTCAGAAGACCATTTACGGTGGCAGCTACAATTTACTGGAGCATACCCTTAGACATTATAACGTTTCCACTACATTTGTGGATGTTCATAATCTGGCAGAAGTGGAAGCAGCGATTCAGGACGATACCAGAGCAATCTATTTAGAGACACTGGGTAATCCAAACAGCGATATTCCGGATATCGATGCAGTCGCTGAAATCGCGCATAAACATGGACTTCCGCTTGTTATCGATAATACATTTGGAACACCTTATCTGATCAGACCGATCGAGCATGGAGCAGACATTGTAGTACATTCCGCTACAAAATTCATCGGCGGACATGGAACCACACTTGGTGGAGTTATAGTAGACTCCGGTAAGTTTGACTGGAAAGCAAGCGGAAAATATCCGGCTATCGCAGATCCAAATCCAAGTTATCATGGAGTATCCTTTGCAGATGCAGTAGGACCGGCTGCTTTTGTTACTTATATCCGGGCTATTCTGCTTCGTGATACAGGAGCTACCATTTCTCCATTCAATGCATTCCTTCTGTTACAGGGTACAGAAACTTTATCACTCCGTCTGGACAGACATGCAGAAAATACCAGGAAAGTAGTGGAATACCTGAGCAATCACCCTTTGGTAGAAAAGGTAAATCATCCATCCCTGCCGGATCATCCGGATCATGCACTGTATGAGAAATATTTCCCGAATGGTGGTGCTTCCATCTTTACCTTCAATATCAAAGGCGGTCAGGAAGAGGCTCATAAATTCATTGATAATCTGGAGATTTTCTCACTGCTTGCCAATGTGGCAGATGTAAAGAGTCTGGTGATTCATCCGGCTACAACCACAC
>JBJENT010000143.1:0-13000 GCA_051880335.1 Lachnospiraceae bacterium | reverse complement strand
TTCTTTTTCATAACAAATCTCTCCCTATCACTGTGTTTTAATGAAACAGCTGCTCTTTGACCATCAGGCCGCAATCCGCTTTTTTCACTTTTTCTTCAGAGCCAACCACGCAGATGCATTCATCCTGCATCATACTGCGAATATAAGAAGAAAGACTCCGGATCACACCTGCATCTGTTTCCAGTACTTCATCTCTTTCCTTCTGCAGATCTTCATCGGTTACTCCACTCATATATCCCATCAAAGAGAACAGTCCCTTTGTCTTTGCAGTCTTAGGAGTATCCAATGCTCCGATTGCCCCGATGATATACTGGGTAATTTCTTCTTCACTGCCCTGATAGTCTGCAATATAATCTGCCGCTTTCTCATATACCTCTACTGTCTTTTCCAGATTCGGATCCCGATAGGATACAAAATAGCTGTCGCCGGTCCTTGGGAAAGAACACATGCATCCATAAGCACCGCCCTTTACCCGGACATTGTTCCATAAATAGTCATATCCCATCATGACTTTCAGCACTCTCAGTGCACCGGTATATTCCAGTCCTTTTTCCTTGTAATTTCCGGCACGACATACATACTGTACCTGGGAGGAGGTCAGGAAGCCTTCGTTCTTCTTTACCGGAACCGGCTTATATGGTTTATCCGGTATTTCTTTCTTTTCACTGAAAAGACTGTCACGGAATGTTGTGATCAGCTCCGGCAATGCGGGCAGTTCTTCATACATTGCTGTCACATCCATCATCAGATTCTCCGGACGGAACAAAAGCTGTGCCAGTTCCCGAAGGGTATCGATAAGAGCATCCTTTTTCGCATCATAATCTGCAACCAGATCTTCTATCAACCGATACTGGCTGATACCTTTCAGCAGTTCGTTGACAGCACCCATCTCACTAAAATAGGACATGGCACGGGCAGATGCCAGACTGTGGCCGGCAGCAAGCATATCGGACTGCATCTCTGATTTCAGTTCCTCCAGAAGTTCTTTGATACGCTTTTCGTCATCCCATATGGTATGACAAATGATTTCCTGTACCAGTTCGAATGCATGCTTTAAGTCTCCATAAAGTACCTTGGCCCGGATTTCATAAGTAACCACATTCTTTTTCTCTTTATCATTACAATAGAAGCAGATGCCGCTTCCAATGCCGCCGGTCTTTATATTAATCTCGTCAAACAGATCCTGATAGCTGTAGTTTTTGGTATCTAAAAGACCAAATACCCCTTCCAGAACACCTAAATACGGGAAATATTTTTCCGGAATATGGTCCATCTGAAAAATCATTCTCAAGTAAGCAATATCATTGGTGAACAGATCATGCCGAAGTACTTTTACTCCATCCACATAGGTAAGCTCATTTACCAGATGATCAGCTTCTTTTTTCATATCCTCTCTGGTAAGATGTGGGATTGTGGCCAGTGCTTCCGGTGTATCCGGTTCTTCCTGATACTCCTTCAGGGCTTTTGTTTCTGCCACAATACCTTCCACTTCTTCTTTGGAAAGTGTGGCTTTATAAGCACTTAACCGGTCTGCCAGTTCTTTTTCACGCTTTGCGGTCAGACCCTTTTCCGGTGTCATTACAAGGACCGTTCCATGGGGATTGTGCAGCAGATACCGGTCAATCAGATCTTCAAAATAATGGCTTTCTACCTTTTCCTTTAAAACTGCAAAGGTTTCATTTGCCTCCAGATGGATAAATGGCTTTCTATCATCATGAAGCCAGGAATCCAAAATCTGAATGCCATACATCAATCCTTTTTGATAGGATCCGAAATCTGCCTCCCGATGCTTAAACTCAAAGGCATTTAAGGCAGCATATAAGGATTTTTTATTGATTCCTTCTTTTACCAGCTTCTGCAGGGTTTCATCATAGGTATCCAGGAAAAGCTGCTTCTGGGAAAGCTCTGCATTTTTTGCCACCACACTAAAGTAAGGCTGACGGACTCCCTCATCAAAAATACTGTAAATTTCCGTACCGATTCCGTTTTCAATCATCGCCTTTTTCAGCGGTGCTCCCGGAGAAGAACAAAGTACCGCATCCAGTACTTTAAATGCCACATACAATTCTCTGTCCAGACAGTCTGCCACCACTTTGCTGATGGATAAATAGGTGTTATTTTCCAGACTTTCTCCTTCTGAAATAGAATACACTTTTTGAAGTTCTTTCATTTCTTCAAAAGGTTTCTGAATCGCGATAACAGAATCCACCGGTTGAGCATCAAATGCAGACAAATACTCCCGATCAATAAACTCCAGTTTTTCCGCCATATCCATATTTCCGTATAAATATATATAACTGTTGGATGGATGATAATATCTGCGGTGGAAATTCAGAAACTCTTCATAGGTAAGCTGCGGTATCACATCCGGATCTCCGCCGGACTCATAAGAATATGAAGTGTCCGGGTACAGGGAATTCATCAGTTCCCGCTCCAGGATACTGTCGGCAGAAGAAAATGCTCCCTTCATTTCATTATATACTACACCATTGATCTTCAAATCATCTTCCGGGCTTTCCAATTCATAATGCCAGCCTTCCTGTTTGAAAATCTTATCTTCTTTATAAATGTTTGGATAAAATACTGCATCCAGATATACGTGCATCAGATTCTGGAAATCTTTGTCATTGCAGCTGGAAATGGGATAAATGGTCTTATCCGGAAATGTCATGGCGTTTAAGAAGGTGTTCAGACTTCCTTTGGCCAGTTCGATGAAAGGATCTTTCACCGGAAATTTTTCAGAACCACACAGTACTGTATGCTCCACAATATGTGCTGCACCGGTGGAATCCACCGGTGGGGTCCGAAATCCAATATAAAATACTTTGTTTTCATCATCATTGCTCAGAAGTGCCACTCTGGCACCGGTTTTTTTGTGCCTAAGAATATAACTTAAGGAATCCAGTTCCTTTATTTCTCTTTTTTCCACCACTTCATATGATTGACAGTCTTCTACTCTCATAATGCAAGCCTTTCTTCTCTTTTCCTATTTATTTTTATCAAATTTTGTGACTATTCAAAACCCCATTCGCGAAATGCAGCTTCGCTACTTTCCTGTTAGTATATACACTGATTTTAGAATTCTATCAAGTATTCTATCAATTTTTCTGCAAAATGAAAAGAACAGGCCGGAAACATATTCCGGGCCTGCTGCTTTAAACAACAAAGGACATCAGTGCCAGCTTGGATAAAATGATCTCCTGTACCACCACACCGTCTCTCTTCTTCCGTGCAAGTGGAATACTGACAAAGTTTTTCATTGGCATGATTTTTTCCACATAAACACGCTTCTTTTTTCCAAACAGACTTTTCTTATCCACTAAAATATTGATCTTTACTTTTGTCTTTAACTGTTCAAAAGTACGATATACAAAGCTTTCTTCCTTCAGATAATAAAACTCGCTTTCCAGGGATGTGTCTGGGTCTGCTTCTTTAAAAATATAGTGTTCCATGATGGACTTGAATTTGAAATTCATATCCGGATGTTCCATCAATTCCCGATAGGTGAACCGGGCACCAATGTATAAGCTGCCTGTATCCTGCAGCATATATTTAAATTCTTCATAGGAGCTTTGTTTCATCTGCTTCCTCCATCTATATCCTCAATCGCATATCCGCTCATGCGATACACATCCAGGATTTCTTCTTCCGGAATGCCTGTTTCTTCCGCCAGTTCAGCCACTGTGACTTTGCGGCGCATCTCATCTGCCAGTTCCTTCGCCTTTTGGGCGATCTCATTCACCTTATCCGCCAGTTTCTGGTCCGACTGGAAGGCTTCCATATCGCTTTGTATCATCTCTTCCATGGAATCCATGATCATCTTTACCAGCATACCTTCTGCATCTGCAGCATTTTCCTGACAGCCCAGCATGGTCACACCTTCACTGACTGCCATATTGCCCTGTCCGATCAGATCCTCCAGATATACGCCCTGGCCGGTATACAGTTTTGCAATCTCAGCCACCTGGGGTAAAAAGATCTGGATCAGGCTGCTTTGTGCATCCTTATCTCCTGCCATGGCAGAAAGAATATAAGCTTCTCTCTGACCATCGCTGACCTGCTCTATTCCACTCAAAGCTTCCAGATACTCTTTCAGATAATCATGCTCTTCTTCGGTCAGGTAATCGTCCAGGTTTACCGGCTCTCCAATACCTACTTTATGTTTTTTCAGATAATCAAATACCAGTGCAAGCTGTTCCTCTGATAATTCCAGTTCTGCAAAAGCCTGCTGTACCTGCTCTTTGCTGATCATACCACCCTGATCAGCGGCCATTTTGCGGACACGCTCCAGTGTCTTTGCAAATTCTATTTCTCGATTCATAATAGGACCCTTTCCACCTTATTCTACTGCACCCTTACTTGATGTGCTGATGTGTAAACAGATGATCCTGACAGTACTCATAGTTTCCGTTACATTTTGAGCAGAAACGGAACATAAGCTCCGGATTGCTCTCCTCGGTTCTGCCACAGATAGCACATTTATGCTTGGTGATCCCCGTCGGCCTGGTGACCTGCTTCCGGAAATCTCTTCTGCGCTTCTGCTGTCTTGGACTAAATCGGGACAAGCCTTTATACCAGTAGAAGAAAATCAGGAAATTCAGCATGGCAATGACAATGGCTACACTATATGCATAATAACCGGATACCAGATATTGAATCATCTGTACGACCAGAAGAATTGCATCCAGAATAGCCAGCACTTTGGCTTTGATCGGAAATACAAAGTAAATCAGGAATCTCTCTTCCGGGAACAAGGTACAGAACGCAAAGAACATGGACTGATATAAATAGTTCATGCCTCCATAATAAGCAGGGATTCCCATGGTCAGATACAATACCAGCTCTCCAAGCACGGTCAGAATAATACCACTGAAAAAGTATAAATTGAACCGGAAAGATCCCCAAATATTTTCCAGGGAATGTCCAAACAGATAATAAATGTGTATCGTGATCACAAAAAATAAAATATCAAAAAATCCGTTCAGGGATGCCGGTGCCAGGATAAAGGTAAAAAGCCTCCAGACCTGCCCTGCTGCTATGGCTCTGAAGTCCAGTGCCAGATAGGCGTAATAAACAAATGGTGCCACCATGCTGATCACGGTAGAACCCACATATAAAATAATGAAATAATTAATCAGATTTGGAATGGCAAACCGTCCAAACTTTTTTTCCATTTTTAACAAAAAATTCTGCATTCTTACAAAATACCTCTTTTTCTATTCTTCTATATCATGTGATTCTTTTATCATTGACCTCCATCTGAAACAGACTTCCTGTATGATATGACTTTAGTCTTTTGCATCATATCATTTCACTATTTAAAAGTAAATAAAAGTACCGGTCTTTTTACCACCTTTTCACACTTTTTTAATAATTTATCCCGATTGCATTTCCCAAATTCCTGTCGTATAATGACTGCGTATGCCATAGAACAAAGAATGATTTTTTATTTAGGAAAGAGTTGCTTAAGTCATGAATAGTGAACGGTTTACATTAGGTATTGATATCGGTTCCACCACAGTGAAGATCGCTGTTCTGGATGCTGAGAACAGGCTTCTGTTTGCGGATTATAAAAGACATTTTGCTAATATCCGTGAAACCCTGGCCGACTTATTAAAAGAAGTTTATGAACAATTAGGCTGTATTACGGTACACCCAATGATCACCGGTTCCGGTGGCCTTACTTTGGCAAATCATCTGGGCGTTCCCTTTGTACAGGAGGTCATTGCAGTATCCACTTCCCTGCAGACTTTTGCTCCACAGACCGATGTGGCAATTGAACTGGGTGGGGAAGATGCAAAGATCATATATTTTGAAGGCGGTAATGTAGAACAGCGTATGAATGGTATCTGTGCAGGGGGTACCGGATCCTTTATCGATCAGATGGCATCCCTGCTTCAGACCGATGCAGCCGGATTAAATGAATACGCCAAAGACTACCAGTCCCTTTATACCATTGCCGCCCGCTGCGGTGTCTTTGCAAAATCTGACATTCAGCCCCTCATCAACGAAGGTGCTACCAAAGAAGATCTGTCTGCCTCTATTTTCCAGGCTGTTGTCAACCAGACCATCTCCGGACTGGCCTGTGGCAAGCCGATTCGGGGACATGTGGCATTTCTGGGCGGTCCTCTGCACTTTTTATCAGAACTGAAAAAAGCATTCATCCGCACCCTAAAGCTGGATGAAGAGCATACCATAGAATTAGAGCATTCCCACCTGTTCGCAGCCATGGGCTCTGCACTGAACGCAAAAGACGATGTGGCTTTCTCCATGGATGACATGGTGAAAAAACTGTCATCTGACATCAAGATGGAGTTCGAAGTGGAACGAATGGAGCCTTTATTTGCTAACGAAGCGGAATATAAGGCTTTTCAATTGCGCCATGAAAAAAATCAGGTAAAAAAAGGCGATCTGGCTTCTTACCGGGGCAACTGCTATCTGGGTATCGATGCCGGTTCCACCACTACCAAGGTAGCTTTGGTAGGCGAAGACGGAACCCTGCTTTATTCATTTTACAGCAATAACAACGGAAGCCCGTTAAAAACCGCTATCCGTTCCATTCAGGAAATCTATTCCCTGCTTCCGGAAGGCGTTAAAATCGTGCGCTCCTGCTCTACCGGTTACGGAGAGGCACTGTTAAAGGCCGCTTTCCTGTTGGATGACGGAGAAGTGGAAACGGTGGCTCATTACTATGCTGCTGCATTCTTTGACCCGGATGTGGACTGTATCCTGGATATCGGCGGTCAGGATATGAAATGCATCAAGATCAAAAATCAGACCGTAGATTCGGTACAGCTCAATGAGGCCTGTTCCTCCGGCTGTGGTTCCTTTATTGAAACCTTTGCCAAATCCCTGGACTATTCGGTTCAGGACTTTGCTCAGGCTGCTCTTTTTGCAGAGCACCCTATTGATCTGGGTACCAGATGTACCGTATTTATGAATTCCAAAGTAAAACAGGCACAGAAGGAAGGAGCCTCTGTCAACGATATCTCTGCAGGGCTTGCTTATTCGGTTATCAAAAATGCTCTGTTTAAAGTTATCAAGGTATCCACTGCCTCAGAACTGGGCAAAAACATTGTGGTTCAGGGTGGTACTTTCTATAATGATGCGGTTCTGCGAAGCTTTGAAAAAATCGCAGACTGCCAGGCAATCCGTCCTGATATCGCAGGTATCATGGGCGCTTTTGGCTGTGCCCTGATAGCCAGAGAACGTTTCCAGATGGAGCCCGACTATGAAACCACCATGCTGTCCATTGAGAAAATCAATGAACTGGAATTTACCACCAGCATGGCCAAGTGCAAAGGCTGTACCAACAGCTGTCGTCTGACCATCAACCGTTTTTCCGGTGGACGCCAGTTCATCTCCGGCAACCGCTGTGAACGTGGTCTGGGCAAGCAGAAAAATGCCAACCATATACCCAACTTATATGAATATAAACTGGAACGACTTTTCGATCACTATGAGCCTCTCCCAGCTGATGAAGCCAAACGAGGCAGCGTGGGACTTCCAAGAGTTCTGAATATGTACGAGAACTATCCGTTCTGGTTCACCTTCTTTACCAGGCTGGGATATCAGGTCATCCTGTCCCCAAGCTCCACTCACAAGATTTATGAACTGGGTATTGAATCCATTCCAAGTGAGTCCGAATGTTACCCGGCCAAGCTGGCCCATGGCCATGTGACCTGGCTGATTCATCATAACGTAGATTTTATCTTCTATCCTGCTCTGTTCTATGAAAGAGAGGAATTTGAAGATGCCAATAACCATTACAACTGTCCTATCGTCACCTCCTATTCGGAAAACATCAAGAATAATGTGGATGAAATCGGACAGGGTAAAGTGAAGTTTGCTAATCCATTCATGAGCTTTAAGAGCCCGGATACAGTAAAGCTGGCTTTGAGAAAACACTTCTCTGATATTCCTGCATCTGAAATCGATGCTGCAGTAGATGCTGCCTGGGAAGAACAGCAAAGTGCCCGGGATGATATCCGTCAAAAAGGAGAAGAAGTTCTGGCCTGGATGGAAGAAAACCACGCCAGAGGTATCGTTCTGGCCGGACGTCCTTACCATGTGGATCCGGAAATCAATCATGGTATTCCGGAACTGATCAACAGCTACAATATCGCTGTTTTGACAGAAGATTCTGTTTCCCACCTGGCTAAACCGGAACGACCACTTATTGTTTCCGACCAGTGGATGTACCACTCCCGTCTTTATGCAGCAGCAAGCTTTGTAAAAACAAGGGATGATCTGGATCTGATCCAGCTGAACTCCTTCGGCTGTGGTCTGGATGCAGTAACTACCGATCAGGTAAATGATATTTTATCCGGTTCCGGAAAAATCTATACCTGTCTGAAAATCGACGAAGTAAATAACCTGGGGGCAGCCAGAATCCGAATCCGTTCACTTCTGTCTGCCATCCGTGTAAGGGAACAGAAAAAGGTGACCAGAGAGATCCACTCTTCTGCTATCCATAAAGTATCCTTTACCGAAGAAATGCGAAAAGAATACACCATTTTGTGCCCGCAGATGTCTCCGATCCATTTTGATCTGCTGAGCCCGGCTTTCCGTTCCTGTGGCTATCGTTTTGAAGTCCTGGGCAATGATAACAAACGGGCTGTTGACACCGGACTGAAATACGTCAACAACGATGCCTGCTACCCGTCTCTGATCGTGGTAGGCCAGATTATGGATGCCCTGACATCGGGCAAATATGACATAAACCGTACCGCTGTCATTATGTCCCAGACCGGTGGTGGATGTCGTGCCACCAACTATATCGGATTTATCCGTCGTGCTCTGGAAAAAGCAGGTATGCCTCAGGTTCCGGTTATTTCCCTGAATCTGGTGGGCATGGAGAAAAATCCGGGATTCCATATCAATCTGGAGCTTTTGCAGAAAGCAGCCTATGCTGCAACCTTTGGTGATATTTTCATGCGCTGTGTATACCGCATGCGCCCTTATGAAAAAGTACCAGGTTCTGTAAATGAAGTACATGAGAAATGGTTAAAGAAATGTATAGATTTTCTGACTAAAAGACATCAGAATTTCTTTACCTTCCAAAAAATGTGTAAAGAAATCATTCGTGATTTTGACCAGATTGAAATTCTGGATGTGAAAAAACCTAAAGTTGGTATTGTAGGTGAAATTCTGGTAAAATTTGCTCCTGTTGCCAATAACCATTTGGTAGAGCTGTTAGAATCAGAAGGTGCTGAAGCAGTTTGTCCTGATCTGTTGGACTTCATGCTCTACTGCTTATATAACCAGATCTATAAAGCAGAAAATCTGGGAACCAGCAAGAAAACAGCCCGTATCTGTAAGCTGGGTATCTGGGCACTGGAAAAACTGCGTGGCGGTGCAACCAAAGCCTTCCGGGAAAGCACACACTTCCATCCACCGATCAGTATCTATCAGACAGTGGAATATGCAAAAACCATTGTAGATATCGGAAACCAGACCGGTGAAGGGTGGTTTTTGACCGGCGAAATGCTGGAACTGATACATAGCGGCACCAATAATATCGTTTGCTGCCAGCCTTTCGGCTGTCTGCCGAACCATGTAGTAGGAAAAGGTGTTATTAAGGAAATCCGGAAACGCTATCCTACTTCCAATATTGTGGCGATTGATTACGATCCCGGTGCCAGTGAAGTTAATCAGCTGAACCGAATTAAACTGATGCTGTCTACAGCGCAGAAGAATCTAAAAAAAGAATCCTGATGAGGGATTCTTTTTTTTTCTCCGCTAATCATTCCCCGGTTAAATGTACAATGGTCATGTCGTGGTGAACCGCTTTGAGGAAAGGTCCAAAGGCATCTGATGTTTTCATTTTCAAGCTGGAAGTGTTCACACAAGGGTGGCATCCCATGTACTCTTGTTTTAAGACATCTTCATCTACCAATAGACGGACGTGGTTTTCGGTATCGTTCATCAGGCCCATCAGACTGACGGAACCGGGTTTGATGTTTAAGTATTGTTCCATATATTCTGCATCGGCAAAGGATAATCTGGCACTGCCAATCAGTCCGGATATTTCCTTTGTCTTAAAGGGCTTGTCTCCCGGCATCATGAGCAGATAAAAATCGGTTTTCTGGCGATTACATAAAAACAGATTTTTGCAGATCACTACACCAAGAACTGCATCGATTTCGTTGCACTGCTCCATGGTGCCAGCTTCCCCATGATCGGTTCTCTGATATTCAATTCCCAGACTGTCCAGCAAATCATATACTTTGATCTCTTTTTCCAGTCTGCCTTCTGTATTTTCCGGTCTTCCCTGATATAACTGATATAACTGCATTTTTCATTCCTCTTTTCTTCGCATGAAAATATGATTCTTCATACTGATTTACCATGATATTACTTTTTTCCATGTTTTACCATAATTTTTTCCAAAAATAAATTGCTTTTTATGGTAAAAAACGATAAATTATTACTGTACAGGAATTTTATGTAAATCATGTAAAGCATATAAATCATGAAAACCATGTCCATCATGTGATTCATGCATATGTAAAGTATACATATATGTAAAGTATGCATATATGTAAAGCATGCAAATACATAAAGCGAATACATAAACAGGGAGACACATATGAAAAAAAGATTCAAATTACGTTCTATTGTAAAATCAATGACTGCTATTTCCCTTGCAGCCATTCTTTTCTTTTCAGCCGGTTTTAGTTCTCATGCGGCTGTACTGGGTATCGATGTATCCAGATGGAATGGAGGTATCGACTGGGGCAGCGTTGCAGCTTCCGGTGTCAGCTACACGTTTGTCAAAGTAGGCAGTACCAAAAGCGGCATTGATCCAAATTTTGCTGCTAATGTAACCAGCGCACAGGCCTGCGGACTCAAAACAGGTGTATACATTTACTCCTATGCTACCAGTGTAGAAGCTGCTATCAATGAAGCAAATCTGGTTCTTCAGTGGATCGAGGGATATAATATTAACTTCCCGGTTGCCTTTGACATCGAAGACAAAACGCAGAAAGGGCTGGACCCCAATACGGTAACTGCCATGTGCAATGCCTTCTGTGATGTGATTGCAGGTGCCGGCTACTATCCCATCGTTTATACCTATACAAATTTCTACAGGGGACATATGACCAGTGATTTACGTTATGATAAATGGATTGCTCAGTACGCTTCTTCTTGTGCAATTCCTGATTTTTCCATCTGGCAGGCATCACAGACCGGTTCCATTCCGGGTGTTCCCGGTAATGTAGATATCAACTATATGGTAAAAGATTATAATGCCATCATCATTCCGGTTGGTTTCATACAGCGTGGCGATTTCGTTTATTTCTATAACAACTATCGTATGCAGTTTGGCTGGGTAGAATTCAATGGCGGACGTTACCATATGGATGCTGCAGGTCATATGAATACGGGCTGGTTCCAGGATGAATCCGGACTGTATTATCTGGCAGCGGATGGACATGCTCTGGTTGGTCCGAACCAGATTGGTGAAGACTTCTTCTACTTTACCGAAAACGGTAACAATGTAGGCGGCTGGATCACTATCGGCGAACAGAAATTCTATTATAATCCGTTAAACGGAAACCGTATGTTAAGAGGCTGGTTCCAGGATGAAACCGGAAGACATTATCTCTTACCGGCTGATGGTCATATGGTAACCGGTGCTATCACTATCGATAATAAGAATTATCTCTTTAATCCGGAAGGTGCTATGATGACCGGATGGCAGGAAATCGGTGGACAGAAATTCTACTACAATCCTGTGGACGGTGCAATGCATACCGGATGGCTGGGTGATATCTCCAACCGTTACTACTTCTCACCACTCAATGGTGCTATGATGACCGGCGTACAGAATATCGATGGAAACATCTACTATCTGGATGTGAAGACAGGTCAGGTACTGACCGGATGGCAGACCATCGGTGCTGCTAACTACTACTTCGATCCAATGACCGGTGCTATGTATAAAGGTCTGATTCCGGGTGTAGACGGTACCTATTATACCTCTGAAGTAGATGGACATCAGGCTATCAACGAAGCTGTCATGATCGGCAAGAATGCATATGTATTCGGTGCTGATGGAAAGATGATCATCAATCAATTAGTACAGATCGGTGATATGCTTTATCTGACCGATACAACCGGTGTTGTAGTAGCTACTGCTCCTGCAAATCCGACTCCGGCTCCGGCACAGTAAGTGTTGAATATTGGAAATGCTCCGAACAATTTGATACCGATATACAAAACCCACAATCTTATATGAGGTTGTGGGTTTCTTATTTTCATTCTAATCATGTTTGGTGTTCCAATTTTGGTTAATCAATATATATCTTGATATTTGGGCTTGACTTTCAAGTTTGATTTTTAGGCTTCATATCCCAGGTATTTTAAGAATCCTTCGCAGCCTTCGACAACATCTCGATAAGTAGCTTCAAAATCCCCTGTATACCATGGATCTGCCACATCCCGTCCACTTCCTGCAAAGGTCAGCATCTTGTAAATCTTCTCTTCCGGATCTCCGCCTGCAATACGTGTCATATTCCGGATATTGGCGGTATCCATACCAATCAGATAATCATAACGATCATAATCTGCTCTGGTCATCTGAATGGCTCTATGCGGCACCACCGGAATGCCTACCTGACGGAGCTTTCCAACCGTTCCATAATGCGGACCGTTTCCGATTTCTTCCCGGCTGGTGGCGGCGGATTCTATATAAAAGTTGTCCTGAATATGGCGCTCATTTACCATGTGCTGTAAAACGCTTTGCGCCATTGTGCTGCGGCAGATGTTGCCGTGGCAGATGAATAGTACCTTTATCATAGTTATCAATCTCCTTGTTTTGCCCGGAAATGCCTTGTTTTGCAAAGAAATTCCGGGGATTTATGAAATGTGTGTTTTTTCTGGCATCTTGGCAAAATAGGGCAAGATGGAGCAAGTTGTTACTACCTGTTAGTAGTAAAAGGGAAAGAGGTACTACTAAGGATTTTGTTTTTTATTTCTATACAACCGCACCAAA
>JBJENT010000142.1:0-13031 GCA_051880335.1 Lachnospiraceae bacterium | reverse complement strand
GACGGATAATATTTGATTATCCGTTAATCTGCGAATTGGGTATGGACATCATATCTTTATTACCGATTCACCTTAAAATCCTTTCTTGGATGTTTGTTTCGCAAAATCTCTCCTTGCTTAGCGGCAGTAACATGTGTATAGATTTCGGTAATATTTATGGAACTGTGTCCTAGTAATTTCTGTATGTATCTGATGTCCACATCAGACTCTAATAAGGAAGTTGCAAAGGTGTGCCGAAACATATGTGGCGTAATATGTAAATCAATACCTGCAAGAACAGTATATTTTTTAATCATTCGTCGTACAGCTTGATCGGATATGGGCTTTTTTTCCGTACTTACGAAAAAGAAATCAGATGAAGTGTAATTTTTATGAAAAATTGCCTTATATTGTCTGAGAATTTTGACCACATCATCATTTCCTATCTGGATTCGGCGTTCTTTTCTTCCTTTTCCATGTACAAGTATATTATTTTCAATTAGATTTACATCGCCTACTTTCAATGTACATAACTCAGAAATACGAATGCCTGTTGCGAAAAGCAGTTCAATGATTGCAATATCACGTAATGTTCTTTCAGACTGGTAAGGAGTTGGAGCATCAGCATATTCCTGATATATCGTTCTGAGAAAGTGTTCTACGGTATGCAAAGGAATTGTTTTCGGAAGTATGATAGATTCGCGGAATTTAATATGCAGTTTATTAAACGGATTGGCTGTAATGATATCTTTATATTCCAGATAGTGATAAAACGCTTTAACAGATGCAATTTTGCGCTTGACTGTTTTGGCTTTGTACATTTGGTGAAGAGAGGTGATAAAATGTTCCAAAGAAGTTATAGTTATGTTTGTAATGTCTACTTCCGAAATTATATTAGCAAATTGTGTCAAATCAATGCGGTATGCTTTTAAAGTTTTTGAATCCAGGCATTTCTGGTATTGGCAGAAAAAAAGATAGTTGTTAATGTTGTTGTTTAGTGTGTTCATATTATTTTCCTCCAGTAAATTGTAATCTGCAGCAATAAAGACGGTTGCTATATATGCTTTATAGATGATGAAAGTGATACAATGTGTTATAATTCATAATATAGCTAATTTTTTTAAAAAGGAGGTAGTCTTATGAGTATAAAGACAAATGGAAAGGATGGGCAACATAATCGCTATGAATTTTCCGAAGGTGGGAAACATACTCATGATTGGTATGATAGTAAGACAGGGATTATGGGGACGCATGGAGAAAATACCAGTAAAGAAGATAAAACATGGGTGGGTCAAATAGTTAATGAGAAGATGACTCGTGGTGATTGGACCAGAGGAGTTAAGAATTAAAGAGCAATAAACAAAAGAACACAAGTTTTAGCTTATTTTTGGTATAGGATGATATGATGGATAGAATACAAAAAAATGATTTATATTATAAATTATGGGAATTCCATGCTAATTTGCTATGGAGCAGGGTACAGTATCTTATAATGATAATGGTAGGAATTTATACGGCATGGTTTCTATTATTACAATTGATTATAAATAAGAAGAATTATAGTTTTTTATATTTGATTTTAAGTATATTATTATGTGGGTTTGGAGTGATTGTATGTCATTATTTTTTGAAATTAGCCAGACGTGATATAGAACATCAAAAGTTTTATGAAAAAAAATTGCCAAAACTTTTTAGAGAAATCAAAGGAGAAGATATTAATGTAAAAACTAGAGGACGTTATATTTTTATTCATTTACTAAATTTATGTAAGTTTTCATGCATTGCATTAGGGCTATTTTCGGCGGTTTGCTTTATGATTATATCTAAAGTATTTGTGTGCAAATAGAAATAAACATGACTTGGCGTAAATTGGTATTCACACAAATGGCATGGAGAATAAAATGACGACATTGTATCAAAAGTTGAGAAATGAAATAGAAAATCATGTAGATTTTTGGAATTATTATGGTGCACACTTTGATGATGTTTTACAAAATGAAGAGGCTGCGAAAAATTTTATTTACAATTATTTTAAGAACGGTTCAAAGTCATATGGTTTAAATGCATGGGCGGAGTCTATGGAAAAAAATATCCATATGAGAAATATGCATACGGTAAATGTATTTTTTATAGGGATACTTTTGCAAAGAAATATAGATAGAAAGCTTGCTATCAAATCAGAAGTTGCTTCTGAGTATTCATTTTCATATATTTGGTATTTACTTTCTTTGGCACATGATATGGGGTATATATATGAAATGTATTCAAAAGTATATTTGAGTTTGCCGGATAAACATGGATTTTCATGCGTGGGTCGTTCTGAAGCAAACGTGCATTATAGGAGACGAAGGACAAGAAAAGACTGGTATCAAAGACATGGAATTGATATTGCATATTTACACCTTCCATTTGAAGGAAAAGAAAGAATTACGTTTTATGGTCGAAGTGCTATATTAGGATTAAGTAACTTTATAGAGTTTAATAATGGCACAATAGTAGAAAAATCAAGATATCTTGAAGAGGTTAAGGAAAATTATTTTTTTTATCGATTATATAGGATGAAGACGCTGGATCATGGAATTGTAGGAGCAGATGAATTTTTTTCAAGAATGGTTTCTAATTATGTGAAAGAATATAGGGTAATAGCATTCAGAGATTTTCATTATAGTAACATTTACGATTTTCATAATAAGGATGGTCTTCACTTTTGCAGTGAGCAGTTAAAAATTTTTGCTTATATAGCAGATTGCATTGCATCGCATAATATATATAAGGCAGATGATAGTAAGAAATGTGAGGAATACATGGAATACTCTTTAGACTGTTTATTACCGGATAATTTTCAACGTATATCATATCATGATAATCCATTATTATTTATTCTTTGTGTTGCTGATACAATTGAACCGAGCAAAAGATTTACTAACTATTGTAAAGTGGATATTCTAAAATTAATATCAATAGATTATAATGCAAAAGATAAGTTGCTATATGTAGAGTTGGATGAATCATTATATTATAGTGAAGCGGGTAGAGAATACATATCTAATATAAAGGGGCTGGAAGAGTGGTGCGATATTAGGACAGATGTTGTCTGTGGATTATAGTATTCAAATGAAACAAAAGTAAGCGCATACAGATAGTTAAGGGTTTGGTTGCTGCCAAGTAAAACACAAATATATCTTCAATTAAAACCATCTATTTATCATTTTATTGTTGTGATAAACAGATGGTTTTTGACGATCAAATCCGTAAAATATGAATTGTGATTATTGGGAGCCTGTAAATAGGCGTCCATTACAGCATTTATGGGTATGACATTCCGTATTCAAATATGATTAATTGCAATTTTATATAATTTCTTGATTGGTTTTCTTTCGCTTTGCCTGTTTGGATTCGTTGGTTGAAATTATATCGGAAAAGAGTTTCTTTCGTCCTTTACGATTGATATACCATTCTTTCAAGAGAAGTTCGATTAGCTTAATCAAAGATTCGGCTTCATTGGGGTCAATATCAACGATAACATCAGTGCTTTTTTCCGTGTGAGCACCAATATTTCCAAGTTGTCGTAGGGCATCAATGGATGACAATAAATCGGTAGGAATTCTATCCTTAAGAGCAGAAATTTCTTGATTTAAGTTCTTGAGTGTAATATTCCAAAAATCATGAATCATGTCTTGTAAGCAACGACGAGAAAGCGTTGCAGAAGCCTTTGGACTTAGGCTTAAAATTGCGCAAGCATCTTCATAATCGCTGCGTATTATTTCAGGTATATAATCTGGAAATTGCTTGGCAAGTGATAGTGGGCGAAGAAGCGATTTGATTTCAGAAACATTTTTCCCCTACCGTAAGCTGATACAGTATACTGTCCACAATTTGGACATTTGAAAAATTCTACAGTAACACAAGAATCTAATGGTTCCCAATTGCCTCTTGAATTGAGTGTAAAGGAAGTATCTGTAAATGATACACTTTTTTCTACGATATAGAACAATCATATCATGGAAGAAGGGAAACAACAATATATGTAACTTCATTATTGATAATAGAGGGAAAACTAAAAGAGAGTACATCTTTGCCTATGGGATTTATAACTTCTTTTATGGAGATGATGTTAAATATTTTATTTGAACCCAAAGCGGGTAGAGATTTGTGGATTATGAGTGTTTTGCTATGTTTTCTTATGAAAGAAAAAAGTTGTGAATTGGAATTGCAATATTTCTCGGGATGTTTTAGAAATGAAGTAAGTATAAATGCATCAGAAGGTAAGTTCCAGGATAAAATCTCACCTTACATAATGATGTGATTAAGCAAGTGAGTATAGCAAAAGAGAATAAGACTACGCTTGTAAAGATTACAGCCCGGAAGGATGTATACCTTTACCCATGATATGGTGAATGTGTTATCACTAAAGAAGATTGACGTGTCGCTAACTTATACATATTTGGATTATCAATATCATATACTTATTCCCACAGAATTTGATACTAAAAAGCACATTGAAAATTTGAACTGTATCAAAAATTGTGATACTTTAATTAGTAGCACGATAAAGTAAGATTTTTATTTAGAAAGAGTCCACAATGGAGAACCAAATGAGCAAAGAAGGAAACCAAAATCAAAACAATGTAAAAGAGGAAAAAATATTCTTCTTTCTATTTCTTATAATGGTGGCGATGATTTTGATTTCCTTTGTAAACGCCAGAGGTGCCTCCGATGTGGACTTTTTTATTGGATGGTTGGAAAATGCTGAAAAGTATGGAGTCATACAGGGGTTTGGTGCCAATGCGGATATGTATCCACCAATTTTACCACTGCTCTTATATGTCATATCTAAGTGCTTAGCATTCTGTGTGAACCCTCAATTGATGGCTATCCGTGTTACCGTGTTAGGCTTTCTGTTTCTGTCATGTATTTGTGGGAAAAAGTTTTGGAAGGATAACATGGCCAGCGTTCTCGTCTTTCTTGCATTTTTAGTATCCTCTACAGAAGGCTATTTAGACATCATCACATTTCCATTTGGTATATGGGCATTTTCGCAGATGAAGAAAATGGAGCATAAAGTACTTATGGGACTGGCGCTGTGCATTTGGTGCCTGATTAAATATCAGCCACTGATTATCATGCCGGTTGTATTATGCCTATTTATTTCACTGGATATAGATAAGAAAAAGGTGAAAATCGACTGGAAATCCATTCTATATATGGGACTTGGTGCACTGATTCCATTAGTACCAATTTTGATTGTATATAAAGATATGTTCTGGGATTCTATTGTGTGTGCATTATCCAGAGACTCCGGAAATGTAGCGCCATATGGATTGAATTTCGGATGGCTTGTGCAGTATGTGTATGAGCGAATGCATGGCATGACGGGAGAAGTACAAATTATTTGGCACACCGAAATGGACAAGCTGTTAGCATTTAAGTATATTTTCTGGATTGCCTTTTTGCGCATTTTGATTCTGACATGTATGGCGAAAAAGAAAGATTACGTATTGTTCTTGAAAGCATCCCTGGCAATCTATATATTATATTATTTATTTGGGACAAATGTTCACGAAACCCATTTGTTTGTTGGAACATTTCTCTCCATCTCTTTGTACATGGAAACAAAGACTGACAGACATAAGTGGATGATGGTTTATACCATCTTAATGTATAATTGCAATCTACTTATGTTCTATGGCATGTTTGGAAAGTTAACAGACGAGTTCCCAAGAGTCTTGGGTAGCTTTGATCCTACAGTATTAGTAGCAGCCATAAATGTTATAATAGGTTGCTACATGTGTTATTTGCTTGTGCAGGATATATGGAAAACGGTAAAAAATATAATGGACGGAGAATAGGAAAATGAAGATTTGTAAATGGGAGGAAAAGGTACAAGCCTTTTTGACAAGCCATTTAGAGTGGATTGTACTGATTGCTTTAACGATTTTGGGGTGTGTCATCCGATATTTCCCCAGACAATATGTATCAGATGATGCTGCAGATTGTCTTTTGCATTGGTATTCTGATTTTGCTAATTGGGGTGGAGTGCATTTATTAAAGCAACAGGTAGGTAATTATGCAATAGCTTATCAGGAGTTTCTTTCTGTTATTGTTTATATTCCTTTTAATAATGCGCTATTCGAGATTAAGATTTTCTCCTGTTTCTTTGATTTGGTTTTGGCCATTGGTGCTGGAGCCATTGTCTATGAAATGAGTGAGTCGAAATATCGAAAATGGCAAGCTATATGTTGCTACGGACTGGTTCTTTGTGCACCTGTGGTATTTATTAATTCTTCTATGTGGGCGCAGTGTGACGCTATTTATTCATCTTTTTTGATTTGGTGTTTGTACTTCCTGATCAAAGAGAAATATGTGCCAGCTTTTTTGATGTATGGATTAGCGTTTTCATTTAAGCTTCAAGCCCTTTTCTTGATGCCATTTTTGCTATGGTACTGGTTATATAAGAAACGCTTTTCTATTCTGAATTTCCTAATTGTACCAATTACAATGATCGTTGTTGATTTGCCGGCTATTTTTATGGGACGTGATATTAGAGAGGTATTTACAGTATACTTTGACCAGGTAGGAAATTCGGAAAGACTATTTGAAAACTATCCGCTATTTTGGAATCTGTTTTTGGGAACCAATGTGGAAGGGATGTTTGAATATTTGAAAGGCAGTACCATTATATTTACTCTGGTGATGCTGATTTTACTGCTTGTTTTTGCTTATGTGTATGGAAAAAATATGGATCGTTTGCAATGCCTGCTGTTTGCATTCATTACGTTCTATACCATATGTATGTTCTTGGCATGTATTCATGATAGATATATGTTCTTTGGAGAAATTTTGATTATTGTTCTGGCATTTTTGGATTGGAAACTCATTGTACCTGCAGTGACATTACAAGGTCTGATGATTCACATCTATGGTGTAACACTGGAAGACATGCCAACAAACTTTTCGGTATTGGCGGCAATCAATCTGGCGGTATATGTTGGTGTATTGATTTACTTTGCGTATCAGTTAAAAAAGAAGAATGAAACCGTAGTTTAAGGTTCGATATGAGAAAAGCCAAGCAAAAGGTTCACTTTTGTTTGGCTTTCTTTTCATGCCGAGTTAGAATAATAACGTTACAGCTTGATAAACTCTATTTTATCAAATCCGATTCTGCAACCATCATTCATCTCAATGGAAAATGCAGCACGTTTGCTTGCAGGCACTTTTAGATTAATTACTTTTTCGTTTCCCCAAATAGGATATTCCTCCCATGTGCCATCATCCAGATAGGTCAAACGAATGATACCCACTTGCTCCGAACCATGGTAAAAGGATTCATAGCCTTCTTTTCGTATATCATAGGGAAAAGAAATACGATAACTACTATCTTCGGCAGAATATTCTGCACTATAAAATGTATCACCAACCCATTCGTATCCCGGACTTGTAGGATAATCTACTCCATAGGACCTTCCATGTAACCCTACATCTCCGTCAAAGTGATTCACTTCAGAGAAATAGACTTTCCAGCCTTCACCAAAATCCGCAACCAGTTGATAGTAGTGCTGATACTTCTCTGGGATGAGTGATAGTCCACCGTGCTCGGTGGCAACTAGTAAATGTTTGTCTGTCAACCGGCTGTTCTCGCTTTGCCAGAAATAGGTATCGTAGACCTGGATAGAGCTGTAATCCGCAGCATAGTTAATATAGATTCGGTCCGGATCGAATCCTCTGGCTTCTTCTGCAGCCCCCGAATTGTTCACAAAGACCACTGTTCCGGCACCTGAGTCAGTAGCCAACTGTTTTATTGTTTTATAATAATTCATTTCCGGCTTGTACAGGTACTCATTTGATTGCATCCACAATATGGCATTAAGAAGTAGCGAGTAGCATACAATGCCTCCAATAACTAATAAATATACTTTCTTGAAAGCTTCGCAAAGTGACATTTTGTCAGCCATACTCATAAAGGCAGATAATGCTAAACAAATAAAACCTACCAGCCAATATCTGGCACTGGTTATTGTGAAAAATTGAATAATTACACTTACAAGAAAAATAGTGACTAATTCAGCCTGGGTCTGCTTTTGCAGATAACCGGAATTCGTCCTATCACTGGTATGGGTCAAAGATTGAATGCCTAATACTTTTGAAAAATTCTTTCCACCCCAGACAACAATGAGAATAAGCAAAATAAATTTCAATACAAAACCGATACCGTCAGGAGAAAATGGAGAGATTTCTTCTCTTGGAATAACATGTAATATATCTAAAAACTCTAAGAAAACATCTCGCATATGGTCAAAAAATGTATCCCTTTGTATCATGGAAACAAAAGCTGACTTAGTAGAAACGCCATTGACTTTCTGTAGCCATACACCCAAAATGGTCAAAAGAAATGTGGGCAATGTAATTCGTAACCAGTAGAATTGTTTTTCATCTTCCATAATGAGGCGAATGATTCTGCACAATATAATTACTGCAATGGAAGTGATGAAAACATAGGTACCACTTGAAGAAGCATTTAAAAATACTAAAAGTAGGAAAATCACGCATTGAAGATGATTCCACCATTTGTTACGAAGAGATTTCGGCACATTCATAATGGCAATAAACCATATAGGCAGCAAAACTTTATAGATATATTGCTCTCCATTAAAGAATAGCATATTGGCATAATCTAACATGCCCCATCCATAAGGCAATAATAGGAATGCCACTGCCATACATCCGTACCTGATTTTATAATTCAAATGATAAAAAAGTTCCAATACGATTGCAGTAAATAAGAGGATATTACATATATTTGCAACTTGGAAGGACGCAATAATGTTTTTGGTTATTCCATAAACGAAAAAAGCGATTGTAGAGGCACAGTCCCATTCTCCTGTTGAAACATACATCCATTCGGGAAGGAACAAGCTTTTGTTCTTCCAAATCTGAGCTATGTGATTATACAATTTTCCTGCATCCGGATCCATGATATAGGGTCTTTTCCATATAACCAAAAACCAGATCAGGATTTCTGCAGCAAGTAATCCTAGCCATATCCAATCATACAGTTCAATGTTCTTAAATCGTGTTTCTCTTTTGTCTTTCATGTTATTCATATCGCTACTAACTTGTTCTACATTCATTTTCATTTTTCAATTTTATCCATAGTACAAACCGACTTCCAAGTATGAATTGAAAGTCGGTTTATAAAAGTTATCATTATTCAAATTTCACAGTTGTTTCTTCCTGTGCTACTGCGATATATGTCTTACCGGTATTCAGTACGATTTCGTTGCCGGCTTTGTCATAGTATTTTGTAGGGGCATAATCAGAAGTCTTTGTCCATGTGATTGGAATACATTTACCTTTTGTAAAGTAGTAACCGGATTTGCCACTGTCAATCATCTGGAATGCTTTGTAATCTTTTCCATCCAGTACTTCAGAATTTGTCATCTGAACGATAACGTTTGCAAAGCTGAGCTGTTCGCCTGTAGCAGCATCAACCTGTTCAATGTTGTGCAGCCATTTCTTATAAGTACCTGATTCTTCGTCGTATTCCAGATAAGATTTTGTTACAGGGAATACATCGGATAAATCGATCTTTGTAGCTGTTTTTGCTTCACTGTAATCTTCCAAAGTATTTGGATGAGAAGAATTCGTGAAAGTAAAGTGGTTAGGCTCCCAGTATTCACTTCTGTGATCTTTGGAGTAGCCCAGGCTATCAATTGCTTTTGTAAGGTTCTCACCACTGTTGTAAGCATTGTGAGGTGCAGATTTATCATTGGAACGGAAGAAGGAGTTGCTTCCCGGTGCACCACCGCCTGTACCGTATTCAGATGTACCGGAGATGTTGTCTACATCAGATCTGGTGATCAGGTCTTCCATATAGAATACACCACCGAAGTGAACGATGATGGCATCCCATTCCATTCCCATATAAATATAGTAACGACGACAGCTACGGATGTTGCCGATTTTCTCCATATCCTGCCAGCCTTCAATGATAGCCATCTGACGGGAAATGCTGCCTTCTTCCATACATTCGTATAAGACACCTGCATTACCGATGTTGTACTGAGGCTGTGCTTCAGAGTCGGTAGGCATCATAACAGCAATTGGTCTGGAATTTGCGATTTCCTCCGGTACCCAAAGGTTTGTCAAAGAACTTCTTACATAACCATCAGCTGGTGGTTCTTCGTCATCTACATAAACGTCTTCTGCTTCTTCTGTTTTCTCCTCCTCTTCAGGAATCGCTTCTTCCTGTACAGTGATGCTTTCAATTTCAGAACTTGCGGGTTCTTCTTTGTCCTTTCCGCAACCTGTCAGGCAGATGGCGGTCATAATTCCTGCAATCAGGAGAACTTGCATTCTCTTCATTACATTACCTCTCTTCCTTGTGTTGTTTTACAATAAGTACCATTATTGTAGCATAAGTGTCAAAATCAGTCATTAAAAATGACCTTAAAAAATCAAAACATTTTATAAACTTATGCACTCTTATATAAAGAGATGCTGACTATATTGAAAAAGTTTCTTTCTGCTGAAAATTATGATAAAATAAGAAAAGTATGATTTTACTAGATGTGCTTTAGATAGCAACAAGAGTTTACAATAGAAAAAGAAATAAGAAGTAGAATAAAGGCAGGGAAAAGGAATATGAAAAAAATCATTGTTACCGGATGCAATGGACAGCTTGGAAGAGCAATCAATCAGATTTATGCAAAAGAAACAGATATTGAACTTGTAAATACAGATGTTTTTCAGGGGGATGGAATCACTCCCTTGGATATTACAAATGTAGATGAAGTATTAAAGCTGGCAAGAGAAGTAAAGCCCTATGCCATTATTAACTGTGCAGCTCATACCAATGTGGATAAATGCGAGACAGATGTAGACAATGCTTATAAGATTAATGCCATTGGACCAAGAAACTTAAGTATTGCTGCTACAGAAACCGGAGCAAAACTGATGCATATTTCTACGGACTATGTATTTCCGGGTACAGAAAATAAAGCTTTAACAGAGTTTGATCCGGTGGGACCTAACAGCATGTATGGGAAAACAAAACTTGCAGGTGAAAATTTTGTGAGAGATTTTGCCCGGAACTATTTTATCATCCGTACTGCATGGCTATACGGGGATGGAAAGAATTTTGTGAAAACCATGCTGAGACTGGCTGAGTCTCATGATCAGGTAGGGGTAGTAAAGGATCAGTTTGGGACTCCTACCAGTGCTGCAGAACTGGCAAAGTCTATTCATTATCTGCTTCCAACAGAGAACTATGGTACATTCCACGGAACCTGCGAAGGAAGCTGCTCCTGGGCAGATTTTGCTGCAGAGATTTTCAGATTGGCCGGAAAAGATACAAAGGTAAATTACATTACCACAGAAGAGTTTGGGTCACCTACTAAGAGACCGGCTTATTCCATTTTGGATAATTACATGCTCAGACTGACCACAGATTTCAAATTCGCAGACTGGCATGATGCTATTGCAGAATATATGAGTAATTTAGAATGATAAGAATATTGCAACGGGATGAACTATTACAAAGCAAAATGAGAAGAAGGAACAGATATGTCTATCAGCTATTCTAAAATGAAACACTTATTTCTTCGTCAGAGCTATTTAGATGCCTGGGAAGATTATAGAAGATCTCTACGTAAGAAATCCTTTATCTATTGGGATTACATTATTCTGACTGCGTCAAATGAGGATCAGGCCGAGGCTTATCGCAGAGAAATTGAATACCGAGTAGAGCATGGTCTTTTGGCAAAAAAGACACATTATGCCGTACTTCCGGATCCGGACGGAAAACGAGTGGGTTCCGGTGGTGCCACTTTCAATGTGCTGAAATATTTAGTAGAAACAGAAGGCACTGTGGATGTTTTGAAAAAGAGAATCTTAGTCATTCATTCCGGTGGAGATTCCAAACGTGTGCCGCAGTATAGTGCCTGTGGAAAGCTGTTTTCTCCGGTACCCAGAGAGCTGCCTAATGGCAGACCATCAACTTTGTTTGATGAATTCATGGTAGCTACTGCAGGTATTCCAGGCAGAATGCAGGGTGGTATGCTGGTGATGTCCGGAGATGTACTGCTTTTATTTAATGCACTGCAGATTGATTTACAGTACAGAGGAGCAGCAGCGATTTCCATCAAAGAGCATGTGAGTACCGGAAAGGACCATGGCGTGTTCTTAAATGACGGACATGGTATGGTAAAACGGTTCCTTCATAAGCAGTCGGAACAGCAGCTGGAAAAATGGGGCGCTGTCAATGAACAGGGAAATGTGAACCTGGATACTGGAGCTGTCATGCTGGATCCGGAGCTTTTAGGAGCATTATTCTCTCTGATCAGTACAGATCATATAGTAGATAAAGATAAATTCGATAGCTTTGTGAACGAAAAAGCCCGCATCAGTTTCTACGGGGATTTCCTGTATCCGTTGGCACAGGATTCTACTCTGGAAGAGTTCTATAAAGAAGCACCGGAAGGAAGCTTTTGCGATGAACTAACCGCTTGCCGTGAAAAAATATGGGATGCTATTCATGACTTTAGCATGAAAGTAATTTGCCTTGCTCCGGCTGAGTTCATTCATTTTGGAACGACAAGAGAACTGCTGGATTTGGTGACGAATCTGGTAGAAGATTATGAATTTCTGGATTGGGGCAAACAGATTTGTACCAATCGGCCGGAAGCAACTCATTATGCAGCACATAACAGTCTGATTTCTTCCAGAGCAGTCATAGGAAAAGCTGCCTATTTGGAAGATTCCTATGTTGGGCCGGAAACCCAGGTGGGTGAAAAAGCCATTCTTTCCAATATCAGACTGCAAGGGGAAAATATTCCACCGCAGGTTGTGCTCCATGGCATCAAGTTGAAAAACGGAAAATATACCGTGCGTATTTATGGTATCCATGATAATCCGAAAGGGAAATTGGAAGATAATACAGATTTCCTGTATGGCAAATTGAAGGATATGATGGATTACTATCGTATTTCTGTGCAGGAGATTTGGCCGGATCAGGAAGCCTACCTTTGGTTTGCAAACCTTTATCCTGTTTGCGA
>JBJENT010000141.1:0-2407 GCA_051880335.1 Lachnospiraceae bacterium | reverse complement strand
ATTGACAACCATCTCTCTACCGTCTAAAATATATTACATCTGTAATACTTAAGGAGAGAATTTTTCCATGCGAAATTTACCACAGATTTCCGAAGCGGAATATGAAGTCATGAAGGTTGTATGGAAGCATGCACCGATCAGCACCAATGAAATAACACAGCAATTATTAAAGACCACAAACTGGAGTCCCAAGACCATTCAGACACTTATCAAACGTCTGGTAAACAAAGGCGCCCTTTCTTATGAGAAACAAAGCCGCATGTTCGTTTATACGCCAACAGTTGAGGAAAGCGAATACATCGGCCAGGAAAGCAACTCCTTTTTAAAACGTTTTTACGGTGGAAACATCACTGCCATGCTGTCTGCATATCTGGAAAATGACAAGCTGTCGGAAGCAGAAATCGAGACGCTCCGCGGTCTGCTTTCCAAAAAAGACACCAAAGGAGACCAAAAACATGTCTGATTTTATGCTGCATTTTCTTCTGTGTAATGTGCTGATAAGCGGTATCATTATGCTTCTTTTATTTTTCAAATGGATTGGAAAAAACAGTCTATCCAGCCGGATGCAGTATCATCTCTGGCTGCTTCTGCTTGGGCTTTTGGCGATTCCATTTCTGCCACTGTCACTTCATGCTTTCCACTTTTCCCATATCTTCTCAAAATTTCAAAAACTCATGGGAATTCCGGGAGCCGGAAGCCCCGTCTCAGTCACAAATACCCTGGGGGCTATCTCTGTAGATTCCTCTGACTGGTTAAATGACTTTGTTCTTTCTGTAAACAGCCATTCTCCTTCCGGTGTTGGACATCTTCTTTTTAGCATCTGGATTGCAGGCATATTTGCAATGCTATGGTTGGTAGGTAAATCACTGCTTCGCCTGCATGCTGTAAAGAGTTCTGCCCTTCCCCTTCAGAGCCCGTCTGTTCGCAGTCTCTACAAACGGTGCCTATATGAACTGAATATAACAAAGGATATTCCCATATACAGTACTGCTTTTTTGAAGTCCCCTATTATGGCAGGGCTTTTTAAACCATGTATTTATCTGCCCATTCATTTGATTTCCGATTATCGGGAAAAAGATATGAGATATATGCTGCTCCATGAACTGCAGCATTACAAACATAAGGATGCTCTTGCCGGATATCTCATGAATCTTGCCGGAGTGATATACTGGTTCAATCCTTTTGTCTGGTATGCACTGAGAGAAATGAAAAATGACAGGGAGATCGCCTGTGATGCTTCTGTTATGATGCTGCTTAAGGAAAAAGAATACGAAGATTATGGTAATACACTGATTCGCTTTGCTGAAAAAATTTCCCTTACTCCTTTTTCTTTCGCTTCCGGCATGAGCAGCAACATGAAGCAACTAAAAAAGCGCATGATCCATATTGCCTCTTTTGAGAAGCCATCTGCCCTGAAAAAAGTAAAAGGAGTAGTTGCTTTTCTGTTAACTGCTGCCCTGCTTTCCGGTTTTGTACCGCTTCTGTCTGCTCATGCAGCAGAGTCCAGTCACTACCAATGGAATATTTCCCCTGAGAGCACTTTATCGGAGAATATCTCTCTGGTAGACCTTTCAGGCTATTTTGAAGGCTATACAGGGAGCTTTGTTTTGTACGATTTGAAAAATGATGTCTGGAATATCTATGATATGGAGCATGCCACTCTGCGGGTTTCTCCGGATTCCACCTACAAAATATACAGTGCTTTATTCGCTTTGGAAGAAGGCATCATTACACCGGAAGATTCCTATCTTGCATGGAATGGAGAAAACTATCCTTTTGATGCATGGAATCGTGACCAGACCCTAAGCTCTGCCATGAGTGCCTCTGTCAATTGGTATTTTCAGACGCTGGACAAACAGCTCGGTTATGCAAGACTGCACAATTACATTCGTGAAATCGAATATGGAAACAAAGACATCAATAGCAACAGGGACACATTCTGGATGGAATCTTCCTTACATATTTCACCCATAGAACAGATAGAACTTCTCAAAAACCTGCAAGATAACAGCCTGGACTTTGCACCGGAAAACATCCGTGCTGTAAAAGACTCCATCCGCCTGTTTTCTTCTGATGCCGGGACATTTTATGGAAAGACAGGAACCGGAAGGATAGACGGAAAGGATGTGAACGGGTGGTTTATCGGCTTTATCGAAACTACAGACAACACCTGCTTTTTCGCTGTCAACATTGGTGCAGAAGACAACGCTTCCGGAAAAAACGCCGCTGATATCGCCTTGTCCATTCTATCCGATATGAATATCTGGTAGTAAAACATTATATTAAGACACCGGAATTTCCTTCACATAGGTCCAGGTCTTTCCCTTGTCCATGGATTCGTACAGGCCATTACAAAAGCCTTCCGCACCATGATAATCTCCATCTGCCCCCTGGCCGGCTTCCATGT
>JBJENT010000140.1:0-13119 GCA_051880335.1 Lachnospiraceae bacterium | reverse complement strand
TGATGTTCTAACTCTATATGCTGTAAAGCTGTCGCTGTCACGGATTTTCTATTGGAAATCTCCTGTTATGGTTGTTCTCCTACGGTAACTTCCAGCTGCATCTCCTGATACTGATCCTGCCCCTGTCTCGCAATGGTAAGTGTCAGAACCTGATCTTTCTTTGTTTTATTCAAAAAACTCACCAGTTCTCCGAATGTTACCACTTCTGTATGATCTACTTTTATGATAATATCACCGCTTTGTATCCCTGCTTTCATCGCTGGGGAATCGATCTCGATTCCGGTAATATAAGCTCCATACGGAATATCGTATTTGCTTCGGATATCATTATTGATTTCTGCTCCATGCAGTCCCAGATAAGTCATGGAATCACCGTTTGACATTTTTTCAATGGTTTTCTTCAGTTCCGAAATACCGATTGCACAAATCTGGTTAGTCACATTTTCTGAAACATATTTATCATATATGATTCCTACTACCTGACCGGTCAGATTCACTAATACTCCGCTTCCGTTTTTGCTTCCTGCAATATCCGTGGTCATGATCTTATAGTTGGAATCCGTCAGACCAAGTGCTGTTCCCTCTGAAGTAACCGTCCCATAACATACCGAATTAACAATTCCGATCGGTGCGCCTACTGCGATTACAGGTCTTCCGGTTAACGGAGCTGCAAGGGAACTTCCCAGAGTTGCATAGGTGATGGTATTTAATGTACTATCTGACAGATTCAAAAATGGTACTGCCAGAATTCCAAATCCTGTCATTTTATCCATTTCTTTTATGGTCGCGTTTTTACTTGCCCCGTCACAAAAAGCCACAGAAATGCTATCTGCATCCAGAAGTTTTTCACATTTCGCCAGGATCAGTAATTCTTTTCCATTATCCGCAACAATTACGCCGGAGGTGGTTCCTTCATTCTGCAGCGTATCATTGATCCAGTTTGTGTCTGAAGATACTGCAGTAACGGTTACCATGGACGTCTGGATTTCCTTTGTCAGAGCAGACATTTCTTCAAATAATCCATAATAGCTTTCTATTGATAATGGCTTCTGGGCATCCCCCGGCATAGCCTCTGGTTCAGGCAATGGCTGATCCCCCTGTAAAGAGCCATTTAGCTGCAGATTCTCTCCCTTTTGTCCGGAGATCTCCAGTTCACTATCGTCGATTGCCATATCCTCCGGCAGAACCTCTTCCTCTTCTGTAGGAAATGTTACAACCTGGGGCTTCTCCTCCGGATACAGCATTTTGCTGATGATCGGCTCCAGCAGCAGGAATGTAATGCACGCAACAATACCAAAAACAACTGCCAGGGAAACGGTAATGATGGTTCTGCGCAGTAGTTTTTTTCTGTTAACAGGACGCTCTTTCATCTTTTCCTGCATAAAGTGAATCGCATCAGACCGATCCACGTCCAGGTTTCCCTGCTCTTCTATACGGTTTTTCTCCACATTCCGGTTCTTTTGTTTTTCTTCCCGGTTATCCTCCAAATTCTGGTTTTTCTGTTTCTGATCCGACATAATAATCCTCGATTCAAAATATTGATACCTTATTATTCTTATTCAGTATAGTCGATTCTAAAGATAGTTGTAAAGAATTTCGTTCAAATGCGCATCGGGATATGATAATATAAGAATAGTTTCCCGGAGGTAAATAAGAAATATGAACGACAAGAGTTTACGGGTTTTAGAATTCCCTAAAATTATAGAAATGCTGGCCGAACATGCCACATCCGATCCCGGTCGTGCCATGTGCCGGTCGCTTCGGCCTTCTGTAGTCCTTTCCACCATTGAACAGAGCCAGCTGGAAACAGAGCATGCTGTTAATCGCCTGCTCAAAAAAGGAAGTACCAATTTTGGAAATAACAAAGATCTGGGCATGAGCCTTCGCAGCCTGGAAATCGGCAGTGTATTATCCTCCGGTGAGCTTTTGAAGATTGCCCGGCTTTTGGAAAATACTGCACGGGTAAAAGCATATGGAAGAAATGAAAGAACTGCAGAAGAAGAGGAATACGATTCTCTTGCAGTCTATTTTGATACTTTGGAGCCATGTACACCGATTTCTACAGAAATCCGCCGATGTATTCTTTCCGAAGAGGAGATTGCCGATGATGCCAGCCCGAATCTGAAAAGAATCCGTCGGGAAATTGCCGCCACCGGTGATAAAATCCACAGCCAGCTTCTTTCCATGGTAAATGGCTCCTATCGTACCTACTTGCAGGACGCTGTAGTAACACAACGAAATAACCGTTACTGTATTCCGGTAAAATCAGAATATAAAGCTCAGGTTCCCGGTATGGTTCATGACCAGTCCTCTACCGGCAGTACCTATTTCATTGAACCTGCTGCTGTAGTTTCTTTAAACAATCGGTTAAAAGAACTGGACTCAGAGGAAAAAGATGAAATCGAAGTGATTCTGGCCGGATTGAGTGCTCAGACCGGAGAAATGGTTCCTGCCATTTTGGAAAACTGTCGTATCATGACACTGTTGGATTTCATTTTTGCCAAGGCATCCCTGGCACTGGATATGAAAGCTTCCCGTCCGATTTTCCACGAAGAGCGTTCCATTCATATTCGGAAAGGGCGTCATCCGCTTATTGATAAACATAAAGTAGTTCCTATTGATATACAGCTTGGAAAAGATTTTGATCTGCTGGTCATAACCGGTCCTAATACCGGTGGTAAGACGGTTTCTCTTAAGACCGTAGGACTGTTCACCCTGATGGGACAGGCCGGGTTGCAGATTCCGGCGCTGGACCGTTCCGAGTTATCTGTCTTTCGGGAAGTTTACGCAGACATTGGTGATGAGCAGAGTATTGAACAAAGCTTATCCACCTTTTCTTCTCATATGACAAATATCGTCCAGATTCTGAAAAGTGCCGATGAATATTCCCTTTGTCTGTTTGACGAACTGGGGGCCGGTACAGACCCTACAGAGGGCGCTGCCCTGGCTATCGCCATTCTGGATCATTTGCATGGAAAAGGCATCCGAACTATGGCAACCACCCATTACAGCGAGCTAAAGGTATATGCACTTTCCACCCCTTTCGTGGAGAATGCATGCTGTGAATTCGATGTAGAAACTCTTCGTCCAACCTACCGTCTCCTGATCGGTATCCCGGGAAAGAGTAATGCCTTTGCCATTTCTTCCAAGCTTGGCCTGCCCGGTTTTATCATAGATGCTGCAAAACAGCAGATCACAGAAGAAAAAGAAAACTTTGAAGATCTGATTTCGGATCTGGAAAAGAGCCGGCTCACCATCGAAAAAGAGGAAGCAGAGATCAGCTCTTATAAAAAAGAAATCGAAGCACTGAAAGAAAAACTCACTTCCAAACAGGAAAAACTGGAGGCTTCCAAAGAGCGGATTCTGCGAGAAGCCAATGAGGAAGCCCGTAACATTCTGCAGGAAGCAAAAACTGTGGCCGACCAGACCATTCGTGCTTTTCAGGCAGCCGGCCCGGGCGCATCCATGAAAGACCTGGAGCAGTCCCGCCAGAAGCTTCGTAAGAAGATTGATGAAAAAAATAACAAGATTTCCATTGGCGCAGCTGCAAAGAAACCTGCACCCTCTTCTACCCTGAAGGCTGCCGATTTAAAACTGGGGGACTCTGTGAAAATCCTGTCCATGGGACTGAAAGGCACTGTCAGCAGTCTTCCGGACCACAAAGGCAATCTGTTTGTACAATGTGGTATTATACGTACACAGACAAATATAAAGGATCTGATTCTTGTTCAGGAAGAAACCATTACCGGTCCGGGTAATTTATCTTTCCAGAAAGGACATTCCGGCAAGATCAAAATGTCAAAATCACTTTCTGTCTCTACGGAAATCAATCTGCTTGGCATGACTGTGGATGAAGCAATGGCCCAGCTGGACAAATATCTGGATGATGCCTATCTTGCCCATCTGCCAAGTGTGCGTATCGTCCACGGAAAAGGCACCGGCGCACTTCGTAATGCAGTGCACAAATATCTGAAACGCATTAAATATGTGGAAAGCTTCCGTTTGGGAGAGTTTGGAGAAGGTGACGCAGGCGTTACCATTGCGGAATTTAAAAAATAGCTTACGAATAAGTTTTATCATTTGCTGCAGAAGCAGCTTCAGAGTAAAAATAGGAAAGGGGAACGAAAATGGCTGTAAAACAGAAAATTTTAATTGTAGATGATGATAACAATATTGCAGAGCTTATTTCTTTGTATCTGATCAAGGAATGCTTTGAAACCATGATTGTAAACGACGGAGAATCTGCTCTGGAAGCGGTGGAAACCTTTAAGCCCAACCTGATGCTTCTGGATCTGATGCTTCCGGGTATCGACGGTTATCAGGTTTGCCGGGAAGTCCGTGCAAAATCCTCTCTGCCTATCATCATGCTTTCTGCCAAGGGTGAAATCTTTGACAAGGTACTTGGTCTGGAAATGGGGGCCGATGACTATATGGAAAAACCGTTTGACTCCAAAGAACTGGTTGCCCGTGTAAAAGCGGTTCTGCGGCGCTATAAACCTGCCACTCAGGCCAACCCCCAGTCCGATATAAAATGTGTGGAATATCCGGACCTGATCATTAACCAGACCAACTATTCTGTTATGTATATGGGACATCCGGTAGAAATGCCTCCAAAGGAGCTGGAGCTTTTGTATTTCCTGGCATCCTCTCCCAATCATGTTTTTACCAGAGAACAGCTTCTTGATCAGATCTGGGGCTATGAATATATTGGCGATACCAGAACGGTAGATGTTCACATCAAACGTCTCCGGGAAAAAATCAGCGACCATGAAAGCTGGAAGATTTCTACTATTTGGGGAATCGGATACAAATTTGAAGTAAAATAAGAACCACCTAAAATAGAAAGAACTTTTCTTTCATAAAATAGGAAAACTTTTTAAAGTAAAACTTTCTCTAAAGCAAAAGGACCTTCTATATGAGAAAAACGCTATATCTGAAATTTATTGTTGCATATCTGATTTTCGGTTTTTTTGGATTTGTTGTAGTGGCAACCTTCGTTTCCAATATGACCCTGGATCACGTAAAGAAAGAAAGATCGGAAGCCCTCTATAAAGAGGCAACCCAGATTGCCAATACCTACGCTATGGATCTGTATCGTAACCAGACTTCTCTGGATACTGTACAAAATCAGCTTGGATCACTGGCTGCCTTTACCGATTCTATAATCTGGATCATCAATCCATCCGGTCGTATGGTGCTTAGTTCAGCTTCTACACTAAGCCCTGATCAGGAAATTATCATTGAAAACTTTGATCCCACGATTACCGGTGGTTCCTACTATACAATCGGTACCTTCTTTGATTCCTTTGATCATGAGGTAATGAGCGTTTTTGCTCCTATTACCTACAACTTCCGTGTACAGGGCTATGTTGTCCTGCACACCTCCATGGATTCCATCCGTGAGGAATCCAACAGCATTTTAAATATTTCCTATATCATGCTGATCATCCTCTTTGTTCTGTCCCTGATCATTCTGATTTTCTTTACGGAGATTGTGTATATGCCCCTTCGTAAGATCACAGAAGCAACCGAACAGTACGCTTCCGGAAATATGCACTATGAGTTTTCGGTAGAAAGTGAAGATGAAATGGGCTATCTGGCAGCTTCCCTGAATTACATGGCCAGTGAAATTGCCCGTGCAGAAGATAACCAGAAAAAATTTGTAGCCAATGTGTCCCATGACTTCCGCTCTCCCCTTACTTCCATCCGGGGTTATCTGGAGGCCATGATCGATGGCACCATTCCTCCGGAGATGCATGAAAAATATTTGGGAATTGTCCTAAACGAAACGGATCGTCTGACCAAACTGACCAACTCTCTGCTTACTCTGAATAACCTGAATACCAAGGGAGTTATCTTAGAGAAAACCGTATTTGACTTAAACAAAGTGATTCGAAACACAGCAGCTTCCTTCGAAGGCACCTGCCGGAAGAAATCTATATCCATCGAACTGATTCTCACCGGCGAAGAAATGCCGGTACTTGCAGATCTGGAAAAAATCCAACAGGTTCTATACAACCTGCTGGATAATGCCATAAAGTTCAGTCACCATGACTCTATCATCAAAATCGAAACAACCGAAAAGAAAAATAAGATTTTCGTTTCCGTGAAAGACAGTGGTATCGGTATTCCGAAAGAAGACTTGAAACTCATCTGGGACCGTTTTTACAAGTCCGATCTTTCCCGTGGGAAAGATAAAAAAGGAACCGGTCTTGGCCTTTCCATCACAAAAGAGATTATTCACGCTCACGAAGAGCATATCAACGTAATCAGCACTGTGGGCGTTGGTACCGAATTCATCTTCTCCCTGCCGATCGTGGAGGATGAAGATTAAGAAAGGAACATCGCTTTAACCAATGAAAATTTATGAAGCGTCTGTCCCTTTCCAGTGCAGACGGTGAAGCTCCCCCTCTATCTGCATACTGGAGAAATGATTCTGTCTCAGTGCTTCATACAGTACAATTGCCACGGAATTAGACAGATTCAGGGACCTGATTTCCGGGAGCATCGGTATACGGATACAATCTTCCTCGTGGTCCACCAGAATTTCTTCCGGTATGCCTGCACTTTCTTTCCCGAACATAATAAAATCGTCCGGTCCAAAGGATACATCTGTATAGCTGCGCTTTGCCTTCGTTGTTGCCAGCCAGACTTTGGCTCCCGGATGTTTCTCCATAAACTCCTGATAATTCATATAACGGGTCACATCCAGGTGCTCCCAGTAATCCATACCGGCACGTTTGATACTCTTTTCATCCAAATGAAATCCCAAAGGCTCTATCAGATGCAGACTGGTACCTGTGGCCACACAGGTTCTTCCGATATTTCCTGTATTTGCCGGGATTTCCGGCTGATGTAATACAATATGCATTGTGTACTCCTTTATTTAGCTCTTTGTCCTTATAGAATACTCCCCCTTGCAGGTGCAAAGGGGAGTATTCTATTTCCATTTGATTTACTTTTCTGCTCTTAAACGTTCCACAAATTTCTGCAGTCTTCCGATTGCTATTTTCAGATTCTCCAGTGAATACGCATAAGAAATACGCAGGAATCCTTCTCCACAGTCTCCGAATGCTGTGCCCGGCACTACTGCCACCTTTTCTTCTTTTAAAAATCTGGTGGCAAATTCATCACTTGTCATGCCAAACTCTTTGATGCTTGGGAAAATATAAAATGCACCAAAAGGTTCAAAACATTCCAGTCCCATTTCTTTGAAAGCATGCACCAGATAACGTCTTCTCTGATTATATGCTTCCCGCATCTCTGCTACATCTTCATCTCCATTTCGAAGAGCCTCTACTGCTGCATACTGGCTGGTAGTAGGCGCACACATAATGGCAAACTGATGGATTTTGGTCATCTGGGTAATGATAGGCTCCGGCCCGCAGGCATAGCCAAGTCTCCAACCGGTCATGGCAAAGGCTTTGGAAAAACCGTTGATCAGAATCGTTCTTTCCTGCATTCCCGGAATCTCTGCAATAGAAACATGTTTTTCTTTATAGGTCAGCTCGGAATAAATCTCATCCGACATCACAAAGATATCCTTTTCTATACAGACCTTTGCGATTTCTTCCAGATCTTTTCTTTCCATAATAGCGCCTGTCGGATTATTGGGGAATGGCAGAATCAGCACTTTTGTCTTTTCCGTAATTGCTTCTTCCAATTCCTTTGCTGTCAGACGGAATTCATTTTCCGCTTTCAGATTAATAAAAACAGGAACGCCACCGGCCAAAACGGTACATGGTTCATAAGAAACATAACTGGGCTGGGGAATCAACACTTCTTCTCCGGGGTTCAGCATTGCACGAAGACCGATATCGATAGCTTCTGAACCACCTACTGTTACCAGTACTTCTTTAGCAAAATCATAGGAAAGATTCTGCTTTCTTTTTAAATAATTACATATCTCAATTTTTAATTCTTTCAATCCGGCATTGGATGTATAGAAAGTACGCCCTTTTTCCAAAGAATAGATACCCTCGTCTCTGATATGCCATGGTGTGTCAAAGTCCGGCTCACCTACACCCAGAGAGATAGCATCCGGCATCTCATTTACTACATCAAAAAATTTACGAATACCGGAAGGTTTGATCTCAACGACTTTATCTGCTAATGGATTTCTCATGGTGTCACTTTCTCCCTGGTATCTTCATATTTCTGCGTTAAAATGGTTCCGTGATCTTTATACTTTTTCAGAATAAAGTGGGTTGCTGTACTGATCACTGTGTCTAACGTAGATAATTTATTGGACACAAATGCTGAAACTTCCCGAAGTGTCTTTCCTTCCAGGGAAACCAGCAAATCATAACCTCCGGAAATCAGATAAACAGCATGTACCTCCGGATATTTGTAGATGCGCTCTGCAATACTGTCAAATCCCTGGCCTCTCTGAGGTGTCACTCGTACTTCGATCAAAGCAGAAACCTTTTCGATACCTACTTTATCCCAGTCAATCATTGTATGATACCCACAGATAATGCCTTCTTCTTCACATTTCTGTAACTCGTTTACAATGTCGATTTCTTCCATTCCAAGAATAACAGCCAGGTCCTTCAAATCAATGCGGCTGTTTTTCTCGATGATACTTAATAATTTCTCTCTCATAATCTTTCCTTTCTATTTCTTATCCATCTTTTAATAAATCACTTTCGGTTTTTATGTAACTATATTCCATGAAGTTTTTTCTATCATCAGACTTTTTGAGCTTCACTTATGTATTCCGGATTGATCTGCAACAGTGCATCCTGATACCTTTTTTCCAGAAACCTCTTTTCATCCCCGTTTACCACTACCCTGTCATTTCCATTCGTGGTGATACCGATTATAGTGGCCGGTATTTCCAGCTTCTGCAGTTCATGAATCAGACGGTATCCGTTTGGAGCAAATACCAGAAATGCTCCTGTGGATAAAAGTTCGTATGGATTGATATCAAAAAAGTTGCATATTTCCACGGTTTCCTGCTTTACCGGAATCTGTTTACATTCTATTTCCAGTCCAACGCCTGCAATCTGTGCCATTTTCCAAAGCCCGTCAAACACTCCGGCTTTTCCCAAATGGTATACTGCGCACTCGTCGGACATAATGGCGGTGGCGGCCTCCGGTACTTTCTGTAACAGAGTCCTCTGGGCAATGGCATTTTTTATAAAAACTTCCGGATAACGATCCGCCAGTTTTTCTTTTTCGTGCTCGGCCAGTATGGCAGAACCGGCCAGCCCCGCATACCCGATCATGACCACATCATCATCTGCAAAAAAGGCTTTTCGTTCTTTCACCGTCAGGTTTTCTGCTTTTTCAGACACAAAAAGAGCATAGCAGTCCTTATCTGCTGTGCTCTTTTTCCTATTTATTTCATCATAAATCATTACTGTCTGCATATCGTTCCCAGTTTCAACCGTCGGTTGCTCCGTTTCCATTATCTTCCATTATTACCTGCTGCTGTGCCTGTTCCTGCGCCGCCAGTGCACCCGCGACTGCTTTTACATGGTCAATAACCCCAGTGGCGATTGCCGCCTGGAGCTGATTATATGCATCAGGATTGGAAGTAGCTGTACCAACTGTAGCGGTACGGGGAACTGCTTTATAATTACTGCTGTTTACCTGTTCACGGCTTACCTGTACGCCGTCTTCTTTTACGATCTTCCACAAACGTGCTTTATAACCGATGTGTACTGACTGCACGCTTACATAGCCGATAGGCTGACCGGGATCCTGGATAATATTCTCAACCTCAGGAACATTCTTTTCCAGGATTTCGCTCTCATACTCGACCACACGGTTTTCCGGTCTGGTTTCTACCCCATAAATGGTAAAGGTTATGGTCTTATCGGATGTTGTGTATCCCTCGATATAAATCGGATACTCTGTATTATTGGTAAATTTGAAATCTTTTCCGGAAGATTCTGCGATTGCTGCATCCTGGGATGGTTCTACATAACTGATAATCATAGAATGGTTGGAACGTTCATCCACTTGAAGTTCTGCACGCAGGACAGCATTATAAAGGGTCGTAGATACCTGGCAGATACCACCGCCAAGACTTTCCACCACCTGTCCGTTTAAATAGGAACCAGCCATCATATATCCGTTTGCTTCCGAAAATGGTGTAATCTCCTCCAGTACAGATACCTGTTCCCCGGGATACAAAGTGATTCCATTTAAATGATTGCATCCGGTTGCAACATTGGTACATCTGGAAGGTCCGGATGTTTTATAAGCTGTGGTATAGGTACCCAGCACATCTTTTACCTTCGCAAGAACTTCTGCGTCCCCCTTGGGCTGATCTACATCTACCACCAGTGCAATAGTACTGTCCTCATAGTTCCAGTTGTTCTGCAAATAAGATGAGATAGCATCGGTGGAAGCTTCTACATTCAGTACATATCCGGTCTGGCCTTCCTGAATCTGGAATGTTCCATCCACTCTGTTTAAAGATGCACTGATAGCTTCCTGATCATAGACTGCACACTGCTCCGTCAAAATGGAAGAAACTGCTGCCCGGTCTATACCAAGCTCCAGTGGATAGTACTGGCCATTTCTCTGTAAATCCGTCATGGCTTTATAGCGCTGAACAACATTGCCCTGTTTTCCCAGTGACATTGCCTGTTCCAGAACATCTTCGTTTTCCCAGCATATGCCGATATCCCCGGCTGTGACTACCACTTCTTTGTCCGGGCTGTATTGCAGCGTAATATTTACATCTTCCAGAGATGCAATAAAACCATGAATCCGGCTTTTTACCTCTGCTTCTGTCATTCCGGAAACATCGATATTTCCGATTTTGACCCCTGATTCAATTGTGTTTTCTTTTGCATGTACACTGATGCTCATCCCCAGCAACAAACCGGTAAGGACTGCCAGTGTCAGCATTTTTTTCCACAAATTTCTCATAAATATATAAACTCTTTTCGTTTCTGATTGATTTTTACTTACCCATCACTTTATACTAAATTATATCCATTCTTTATCTGTGTACCACAATATCCAATGACAACTGATGATATCTGATAGTAACTAATGTCAGTTTACAGATATACCAGCACAGATGCCAGCATGGAAAGCACAAGTAAAAGAATAATAACTCCGGAAACGATACGAACTATTTTCTTGTTTCGGTTGAACATCCCATCACCTCATACTTTAGAAAGGATTCTGTCTCTTTGACAGTACGAATAATTATATATGAATTTCCCGTTCTTTGCAAGTTTTATACTCTTTATCATATTCCTGGCTTTATGGCTCAGACGGTCCGCCAAAAAGGAAACAAAGGCAAACGAAGCGTATTGGGAAAAAGAGCTGCAGGCAAATTCTACCAGGCGAAAATCCCTGGCCAGTCTTTCCTATGTTTCGATTCCTTTTGACACGCTTCCCATGGATATCCTTCCGGAAGATCCGGAAATAGAGAAGATTCATCAGACCCTGCATGCGCTTTCCAAAACGAAAATGGTAAATTTTTCCGGAAAAACCAATACGGAACTGAAGCTGGAATACGGTGCACCCAATATCACCCTTTTGACAGAATATGATCAAAACTTTACAGAACTGATTATCACTTTAAATAAATGGGCATCCCTTCTGATAGAGCATCAGGAAGCTGCTGCAGCCCGGACTGTTCTGGAATTTGCTGTCGATATTGGTTCGGATATCAATTCTACCTATAAAATGCTGGCTGAAATTTATCTGGATCATGATCCGGATAAAATAACTGTCCTGATTTCCAAAGCAAAAGAACTACCTAACCCTTCCGGCAAAAATGATCGGCTGACTGCCATGCTGGAAGCCATGGATATTCATTCTCTTTTGGGCAACTCCTGATGTATTATTCCTGCTGCATTATCTGTTCGTCAGCTCGTTTGGCTGCTTTTGCTACTCTTTCGGCTGCCTTTACTGCTCTTTCCGCGGCTTTTCGGTCTGCTCTTCTGCCGGTCTGCATAGTCGATACAGACTCCCTGCAAAAAACACTCTGCGCAGTTCGGCGTGGGAGCTTTACATATGGTTCTGCCCAGGCGGATGATATGGATATTCCATAAGATCCAGTATTCTTTCGGCAGTTCCTTCATCAGATCAAACTCTATTTTTACCGGGTCTTCCTCTTTCGTAAGACCCAGTTTTTTTGAAATTCGTTTCACATGGGTATCTACCACCACACTTGGCTCATGGAAGATATTTCCCCGGATCACATTGGCTGTTTTTCTTCCTACTCCTGCCAGAGAGGTAAGGTCTTCTATGGATGAGGGTACTTCTCCGCCGAATCGTTCCAACAGATCTCTGCTACATGCTATGATATTTTTTGCTTTATTATGATAAAATCCGGTAGAATGTATATCCTGTTCCAGTTCTTCCAGATCAGCGCCTGCAAAATCCTCTACGGTTCTATATTTTTGAAACAAATCTTTTGTAACCATATTTACACGTGTATCTGTGCACTGGGCACTAAGCATGGTCGCAATCAGCAGCTGGAATGCATTTTCATGATGCAAATAGCACACATAGTCTGTTCCGTATTGCTGCTCTAACAATTGCAGGATTTGTGCGGTTCTTTTTTTCATAGGTTCCTTCTTTCCTCCGCATTTGTAAAGATCTTTCTCTTATTCTTTTTGTTTATAAATTTTGCTTACCATTTTGGGGTAATATTTTTTATACTTGCGTATCTTAAATACTTACACAACAAAAAGAGGCTTCATGTGTCAAAGGGCTTCGTTTTCCATAATCAAATAAAACAAAGTTTTCTTGTCTCTTTTTCATCAGTTCTGTAAGCGCTTTGCTTTGCAAATACTCCTGATCCCAGACCGGATAATAAAACACCTCCATATGGGTCATACGAAACATCTGCTTACTGTCATATCCTTTTTCCACATACTCTGATAATACATCGGGACTTTCGGTTTGTCTCTTGTAAAAATCTGTCATTATAGCTTTATATGGATATAATTCTCTGGAAAAATCCGGTCTGCTTTTTGCATTTTCCCTTAAATACAGATCAAAGGTTAAAAGCTCCGCAAATAATTCATGCAATTCCGGCTTTCTTTCGGATGCAAAAGACAGCAGTATCTGATACCGATAAGCTCTTGCTGGAGAATGGATAAAATATCCATTTTTTTCATAAAAATCCAAACGCCACTC
>JBJENT010000139.1:0-13170 GCA_051880335.1 Lachnospiraceae bacterium | reverse complement strand
TTTCCGGCATCCAGGAAAGCTACTTTAATCCGGAATATTACAGTACAGGTAAACTGGCTATCGTATTGTGGTTCCTGACCATAATCGTTGTCCTGCTATCCGGAAACTATCTTTCTCTTCTCCCTCTTGCAGGCCTTTTCTTTAGCAGGACTGTCATCTGGGGATATCTGATTTACCGTGGGCGAACACCGTTCCGCGTAATTTATCCACTTTGGGTGGCTGAAATATTGCTGCTTATGGTTGTCCTTTGTGTTCATGTGTCTGGTGAACAAAAAAAATATACAAAACTACTGTATCAGTTCATTTTCTGTTTTCTTATTTTGGGAAACCTGTGGATTTTGAAGAAACAGTATGTATCCATCAAACCACAGAACCTATCCGACAAAATCTATAATACAGGTTATTCGGATTTGATTGATTATTGTGATAACCATCCGGAAAATCACTATTTTCTGGATGCCGGTACACTGCTTTATTATCGTGGAAGTGCTTATACTGCAAAGCCATTCCATCCCCGGAATTCCCTGATTACCGGCTGCTGGTATTCCGGAGCGCCGGTATTATATGACCGCATCGCTGAGTATGCTCCTCAGAATATGGATATTTATCTGGTCGTATCACCGGATCTGGTTTATCAAAAAGAAGCTGTACTTGCCTACTTCGAAGAATTGCGGGGTGTTGCAGCCACTTATGAAGAGTCATTCACCGTCTCTAATGGTGGCACGTATGAGGTTTATGGTTTCCATCTATAATTATGATTCATCTTATAAAGTGCGAAATTATCTGTGAAAATAATTTCGCACTTTTTCAAAAATTTCGTATCTTTTCGTATCTTTTCATTCTCCGACAAATACTGTAGGATTACTCTTGTAAAAACGGATTTTTTACAGTACTTAACAACTTGAAACAATTTTATTTGTCTGTAATTGTATGACAGACGAGGGATCTACAGGTAAAAAGGGGGATTTTATTATGGATCTGAAAGAAATGAACAGTGTTGAACTGGAAAAGTATGTCACGAAAATCATGCTGGATATGGGGGTACCTGCCCACTTAAAAGGCTATCACTATCTGCGTGATGCCATTATTCTATCCGGAAAGGATATGGAAATCGTCAGCAGTGTAACAAAACTCTTATATCCGACTGTTGCCAAGCACTTCAAAACTACGGACCAGAAGGTAGAAAGAGCGATTCGAAATGCCATCGAAGTATCCTGGTCCAGAGGCAATATCGACACCTTTGAAGAACTGTTTGGCTATTCTGTTGGTTGCGGAAAAGGTCGCCCGACCAACAGCGAATACATTGCCAGAATTGCTGATAAAATACGACTTGATTTAAAAGCCGTTTAGCGTCAAAATAGAAGAAAGCGACCATGAGGCTGTTTCGCTAAGAAACAGCCTTTTGTGTTATAGATTATTCCTTCTATACAAGGAATCTTGTTCGGAGATTTTGATGAAAAATATATTGAATAGCGACGTAAAAAAGAAATGTATCATATTCATATCTCTTATCATAGCGGGACTTTGGATTCTGTTAATCTATGCCAAAACCGGCATCATTTTTGAAACCAATGATGACCGCTACATTTCCGAGATTCTTTCCGGCACCTTAACCGGATCTCCGGAGGCACATACTACCCATGTTAATTACCTGCTATGCCTTCCACTGATGCTTTTGTACCGTATCACCAGAAGCGTTGCCTGGTATGGGTGGATGCTGGTTCTGTGCCAGATTTTCTGCTATACAGTCTTATGTTATCTTTTTCTGAAAAAATGGGGTACCTTCTCTCTTCTCCTCTATTTCGGAATTCTCTTTTCCGGATTCTATATGACCGGACTATTACAATATACATCCACTGCTGCACTGCTTGCAGCAACCGGTTATGCATGTTTTTATCTGATCGATGATTCCCGAAAAAGCCTGGGGGTATTCTTCGTATCAGAGATGTTAGCCTTTTTTATTCGCCGCCAGGCTATGCTGATGATTCAGCCACTGGGTATGCTCACCCTTCTTGGTTTGATGCTCTCAGATAAGATGACTTTTATCTCGAAAGTGAACGATAAAACGGAGAAATCCCGGTTTGATTCCAAAAAATATTTTAGTCGTTCTTTTCTGACCGATTACATACGCCAGTGTATGATTCCGGTGATCAGCCTGCTTCTAGCCCTTGTAATCGGCATTCTGGGAAAATACATTGGCTATCATTCTGCCGATTGGAAAGAATATCTGCGTTTCAATGTTGCCCGGGAAGAAATGTTTGATTATTACGGAACTCCGGATTATGCCTCTGCCAAACGCATTTTGGATCGTTATCAGGTATCCGAGGCCCAATATCTTTCTTTCTGTAATTTTACAATCTTAGAAGAAAACCTCTCTGCCGATTGTCTCTGTGAACTGGCTGATCTGGCGAAAGAGCAATATGTTGCAGAGCGTGGAACCTCTGATTTGGTTCATATAAAAAACTGCGTGGTTTCTTCCATCCGGGGATATCTTAGTGACGAGTATTGGCAGATCAGTCGTATTACTGTAGTACTTTGGGTCCTTCTGGTCCTGAGTATTCTTTGTTTCCGCAAATTCACCTTTCTTTTTCCTGCCATTGGATTATTTATCGGGCGGACCATCACCTGGACCTACCTGCTTTATCGCGGACGGGTTCTTGCCCGGGTAGTGATGCCGATGTATGTGTGTGAAATCATCCTTCTGATTATGATGCTGGGGAGTATCTTGTTCTATGATCGAGCAGCAACGCTTTCATCCGATTCAGATAGCTCCTTTTCTAAAAAGATTGCCAGGCAGTCTTTTATACAGGCTCATATGCCGACATCTATGCGGTTATCTGTGATAAAAGCTACCATGATTTTATTATGTATCCTTTTGTTTCTATTTGTATCTCTCAAATCAGGGATGATGCAGTATCGATATGTAAAAGAACAGAACCAAGCTCAATCCGTATTTGTCCAAAGCTTTCCGGAACTGCAAGAATATTGTTTATCCCATCCGGAAAACCACTATCTGATAGAGGCACAGTCACTGGGCTACTACTATGGTGGCGCTATATCACCTGCAATGTATCAGCCACGCAACAGCTTGGTTAGTGGGTGTTGGTATTTCCCAAGCCCACGCATGAAAGACACTTTAAACAGGTATATTGGAGAATGTCAAAAGACAGACTCACAGCCCGGAAAAACTCCATTATATTTCATTGTTATAGATGGAGAAAAAGATAGAGTGGCACCAATCCTTGCTTATCTATCTGAATACACCGGACATCCCGGCACACTGGTTGATCAATTTACGGTTTCCCATGGGGGAACATATCTGGTATATTATTATCAGTAATAGTATTAAAATTATAAAAAAGGATTTCCTGTCATGAAACTTGACCAGAAGAAAAACATACAACTATATATCGTCGCTGCTCTCACAGTGCTTCTTCTTTTTCTTTTGGGATACTTTGCTTTTTTTTCGCAGAAAGAGAGTTTCTTTTCTGTGCCTGTTTTAAAAGAAACTCCTGCCACTGTGGAACAGAATCTCCCAGAAGATCTGGTTCTTCGCTTTAATGGACTAAATCTTCCGCAGGATAAAAAAACAGCGTTGTACTATTTATCCCAAAATATGAATACCGATTCCTGGCAGGGTGCTCTTTCCTTAAACTCAAAAGATTATTACCTCTTTTTTGCCCCGGATGAAATGCTGGATGATAAAACTATGGCTATGAAGTCCGGACATATCTTTACCTTATATGCCCAAAAAGAGGACTGTTATTATCCTCTTTCTCTTACTATTTCCGGCCTTCCGGTTATTTCCATGACTTCTTCCTATGAAGAAATCCCAGTCTATGATGAAAATGATGTGGATAACTATTATTACAATTCCGAGACCCGTGTATATGGGGATATTGCGATATTCAATGCCAATCCCTCTTCCGGAAGAATGGAGACTTTTTCAGATAGCCTGTGCTATCACGAAAGAGGGGCTACTTCTGCCATTTTTCCGAAGAAAAACTATGCCTTGAAGCTATTAAAAGAAAATGGTAAAAAGCATTCAGTTTCTCTCTTTGATCTGCCGGAAAGTGCTGAATGGAAATTGATCAGTATGTTTACAGATCGTACCAAATTGCGTGATATGGTATCTCTGAAGCTCTGGAAAGAAATGGCGGATGGGGAGTCTGCTTTTCAGGAGCAGGGGGCAGACATGTCCTATTGTGAAGTGTTATTGGATGGGGAATATCTGGGGTTATATGGTGTTCTTTACCCCATTGATGAAGATACACAGACCTTAGGCGATAAGGATATCCTTTATAAAGTGTTGGCAGAAGATCCACCTTCTGAAAGTGCGTTTCAATATACACTGGATAACTGTTATGCAGTCAGTTATCCGGTTCGTTTGCGTTACCCCAAAGGGTATCAGCAGACAGAAGAAATCCTGCCTTATTGGGAACCTATGCGTGCTTATCTTACCTATGGGTACTGGCAGCCGGATGCCAATCTTTTCTCCCAGCTGCTTGATTTAAGAAATGTGGCAGACTTTTATATTTATCTGCAGACCACCTCTGCCTCAGATAATCAGTTTAAGAACACCTATATGCTTTCCAGATATCAGGAAGATCGAAATGCATATACTACCTATATCATCCCCTGGGATATGAACTATAGCTTCGGAGATCAGTATATCTATGACAGTTCTGTTCTTTATACTGCTTTTAACGATGACCCCAGTGTGATCTATATGGAAAGCGGGTTAAAACAACTATTTGATGAAAACATCGCCGGAGCAAATGATATTTTAGCGTACAGATACTCGGCATATCGTCAAAACATCTTAAGCACAGAGCATATACAAAATCTTTTTCTGGAGTATTCTGATTTACTGGTCTGCAGCGGTGCTTTAGCCCGGGATAGTGAAAAGTGGCCGGAAAGTAGAAATACAATGGATTTGGACGAGCTTTTAAACTATGTGGAAAAACGGATGGATTTTCTAGATAAATACTTTCTTGGAGAATAGCAAATGAAAAAAAAATGGATCTTTAAAAATCGAAATAAGCTTCTGGTTGCATGCAGCATCCTTTTAGTTCTATTTACACACTTTTATATGATTGGCCAAGTGCCCAAATGGCTTAATGTCGATGAAGCCGGAATCGCTTATGATGCATACTGTCTTTCTCACTATGGAGTTGACCGGTTCTGTAATCGTTTTCCTGTCTTTTTTATCAATTACGGTGGAGGCGGTCAAAGTCCTCTTTTTACTTATATTCTTGCAATATTTATGTATTTCTTTGGATATTCTATGACTCTGATTCGAACCATTATCGCAATAGCGTCTCTCATCACAGGATATTTTGGTTATAAACTTATAAAACTTCGTTTTTCCGGTTTAGAGTCTCCTGTTTACTTTTTGCTTTTTTCCATTATGCCGATTTTCATAATGTATTTTCGCATTGGTATGGATTGTGCTTTAATGCTCCCAACAGGAACCGTATTTCTTTATTTTTTCTCTAGAGCAGCTCTTTCTGAAAAGAAAAAAGATTACTTAATTGCCGGCATTACAGGCGGTCTGGTTTTATATTCCTATACACTTTCCTATATTGTTATGCCTCTGATGCTTTTGTTCTCTTTTATTTATTTGCTCTGGATGAGTATCGGTAAACGCAAGGAATTGTGGATCAACTGGATTATCATGGCTATTCCTCTTGGTATTTTAGCCTCTCCGCTTTTACTTGTGCAGATTATCAATATGAAGCATCTGGGCACCAAACATTTTGGTATTTTCACATTTTCCCAGCTCCCCTGGTACAGAAGTGGCGAATTAGCATTAGATGGCTTCTTTTCTCAAATCCTATCCGCATTTCGTTATACAAATATTTGTGATTATTTATACTATAATGCAACACCGAAATATGGAAATTTTTATTATATTTCTGTCCCTTTTATTGTAATTGGATTCTTTTATGTAGCATATCAGTTTGTGATATCTCTAAAAGAGAAAAAAATAGATTTGATTTTTGTTCCCATTATATGGACCGTATGTGAATACATTTTAGCCGGAATAATGAGTATCAATACCCCACCTCATGCATCCAGATTAAATGGTATTCTTTCTGTGCTTTTGTACTTTTTAGTTCTTGGGCTTTTCCGGGTATATGCTCTGATTCGCCGTTATAGTATCAAGGCTTCTGTTTGCTTTGTATCTATTTTTTGTGCTGCATATGGACTGTTTTTTATCTTCTTCTGTCACTATTATTTTGGCGACTACTCAAAGGATATTGCTACTGCACAGGGTAAGACATTTTCTGCGGAATTCAATCCCGTTCTTTCGTTTTTAAATGGAGATGGGGCAAGATATGCTGATGATATGACCTACATTGATGAAGATGGCAGGTATATTTATTATGTCCTGGCAGACCAGACAAATCCTTATGAAATTCCATTAGTTAATGCTCAGGAAGCATACTTATATGATGGGTATAAAAATTTTTGTTTTTCTTATCCGGAAGAGCTGAATTATTCTGCAAATTATGTAAGCGAATTGCAGTCCCCCTATTTAACAGATTTAGGTTTCCGAGAGATTCAACTTGAGGATTATTTTTTCTATGTAAGTCCAATTTCAGATTTGGAAGTGGAAAATATATCCTCTGATAGTTCCTTTTATAACATAGAGGCTCTCACCGGCGGAAATACAGGTGTTATGATTCGTGGATGGTGCCTTGGAACTGATGTGGGTATAGAAATAGATTCCGCATTTTATGTCGCCGAAACATTTTCCCGTCCTGATGTAGCACAGGCATATGGTCTTTCCGAAGAGGCGGATTATGGTTTTATATGTACCATCCCTTTCGATATTTTTGAAAAGCATGATACATATACTTTAGTTGCACACAAAGAAGATGGAACAAAATACTATTTATGTAAAATTTATAATGCTTCTTCTATAACAGAAGAAGCACAATAAAAAAAATATACATTTTAAGAGTATTTCTTATAAATCACATAGTCCTCATCCGCATACTGAATGAAATACTCCGTATCTAACAGTTCCTGATTCTGCAGATAGATAGATTCGTAGGACTGCTCCAGCCAGTCACCCCGCAGATTCTCATCTTCTTCCAGTGAGAACACCAGATACCCGGCATCTGTTACGATTTCATCTAAATACATGGCAAAGTTCACACCAAAGCCTGCCGGAATGCTGCAGATTAGTTTTGGCTCCATGGTATATAAAACTGCGGTATTCTCCCACCTAAGCTTTTCTAATGTATTTCCGGCTTTCAAACCAGTACCTTCTTCTGTGGCCTTGCCAGCTACTGAATCTGTTCCATCTTCCACCGTAAACACCATGGCATTTTCCAGCTTTTCTGCTAAATCATCCCACTCTTTTCTCGTTTCAGTCGTAACATAGCGTTCTGTATTAAAATCCGGCATATTCTTCGGCACATATAGCATTCCGACTGCATAACAAATTAAACCTGCTATATACCATCTTCTATCCGTCAGCTGCGTTGCAAAAACAAGAGAAAACAGGACAACAATTCCCAAGCCCCTGTAAAAGGTAAATGCTTCCAAAGAATATACCGTGATATACATGAAAACAAATATTGCCACGCTATAGGCTACAGTCAGACAAATCTGCCGGTCTTTCGTCCAGAAACCCAAGCCTACATTCTTCCCCAAATCAGTGCTTTGCACCGAATCGGCATTTTCCCCCAGACCAGATTTCCGTATCGAATCTTCGTTCTTGCTCTTTACACTTTTCAGCCAAGACCACAACAGGTATACCAGAGGTACAATCACCATAATCCCCAAAAAAGCCACAAACCAATGGAACATACCATGTCCTGTCATTGAGCGAAAGCAATTCCACAGATCCAGTACACCTACTTTGAACATCCACAGAAAGGTCCTGATTGCTCCCATCACATCTTTTTTCTGTAATGCCTCAAGCAATATCTCAGTTTTGTAAATATTATAATTGCTGGAAATCAAATGAAGAAGATAATAGCTTCCTCCTGCCACAACTGCCATGGAGAAAAGGAAGCCACTACTTTCTTCCACCATTTTTTATGCCTCATAATAGCAAAAACATAAACCGGAATGGCAAATGCAAAGAAAATATAGATCTGAATCGTAATCAATATATAAATCGGCACTATTACATAAGCAAAGAGCCTGTTTATGTTCTTTTCTTCTTCAAATAACAAACGCAAAAGCATGGCTGCCAATAGAATTCCCAGACCATATCGGAGTACTTCCGACATAATGGTATTCATATACAGCCATAAATGACTGGACAGGGCTTCCATTAAAAGAAGTCTGAAAATGCTCTCCCGGTCAAGCTTTAGAATCAAAAGCACCAAAGCATTTACGATACACAAGAAAACTACATTGGCAACAGCAACAGAACTATAATTCCAGCCAAACATCATTCCCCATAAGGCGTATGGAAACAAAATAGCTGGACTCCATGCTCCGCCTGTTCCAAGGATGGCATGACCACCGGAAAATCCCCAATACCCTTTCGATGCACCGGTTCCAAGCCAGGTCTTGATCAGTTCATAGTAAGCTGCCTCGTCATTCCATTGCGGCATCGAAAGAGGCGTATTACCGGTTTTACAATAATAAAACAGAGAAACTACCCCATACATACACGCCGGAAGCAAAATAAAGAACAACGCCAAAACAGGGAGACTTAAGGCTTTAAGTCTCCCCCTAAATGAAGTTTGTTCTTTTTTTACCAGGCATTCTGAAGCAGTTGTCATTGTTCTATCCACATCATCATTCTTTTATATATCAAATATATTGCACAGATTATTCAAATGATTTTTATCTAAATTTCCTCTTTGGTAATATAAATCGGTCTTTTCTTCACTTCCATATAAGCTTTCGATAAATACTGCCCGATGATTCCCATACAGAACAACTGTACACCGCTGATCAGGCAAAGAATGCAGATCATGGAAGGCCAACCAGAAGTAGGGTCTCCAAATACCAGCGTCTTAACAATAATCGCAATAATCATAATAAATGCAAGGACACAGAATAAAATACCCATAATGGATGCAAAGGCAAGGGGTGCTGTAGAAAATGCCATAATTCCTTCTAAGGAATAAATCAACAGTTTCCAGAAAGACCATTTGGTGGTACCCTTTTGTCTTTCCACATTTTCAAATTCCAGCCACCTTGTCTGGAAACCTACCCATCCGTAGATTCCTTTGGTAAAACGGTTGTATTCCTTCATAGATAAAATAGCATCCACCATTTGACGTGTCATCAATCTGTAATCTCTGGCCCCGTCCACAATCTCTGTTTTGGAAATCTTATGCATGAGACGATAAAACATTCTGGCAAAGAAAGATCGGATCGGCGGTTCTCCTTTTCTGGTTACTCGTCTGGTAGCTACCGAGTCGTAACCCTCTTCCTCAATGTAACGAAACATCTCCGGAATAAGTGACGGTGGATCCTGCAGATCCACATCCATGGTTACCACATAGTCACCTTTTGCATGTTCAAATCCGGCAAACATACCAGCCTCTTTCCCAAAATTTCTGGAAAAAGAGACCATATGCACTTTCCCATCGATCGCATGAAGTTTCTTGATTTCATCTACCGTATGGTCTTTGGAACCATCATCAATAAAGATGATTTCGTAATCCAGATTTTTTTCTTCAAAAAATGGCTTATTCTTAACGAATTCTGTATAAAAATCAGCTACAGTTTCTTCTTCATTATAACAAGGAACAATCACGCTCAGTAGTTTCATCCTCATTCTCCTCGACTATAGAATCATAGAATCGTATTTGTAAATATCAAGTACTACCTATCAATTTTCACTTATCTGGTTTCTAGTATAAAGCCTTTCCAATCTTCTTTCAACTAATAACATCTCATATCATACACAACCAATCTGTCACATGCCCCGATTCTTTTTCCACCGGCTTCTATACATCGCTCTTCAAAAGCACCACCCGGAATGGTTCCGATATATCGGCTTTGCAGCTGTTCCAGATTGGCATCCATATATCCTCCGTCGCACAGGTTAATGCCAAAGCCTTTGGGTACTGCATAGTATGCCCCAAAGTCAACCGTTCTGGTCTGTCCGTCCACTGAATCCCATACCGTCCAAATGACAGTATTGTCATAGTTTGGAACATCTGCAGTCAAATGCATTTCTTCCTCCAGCTGCTTTTCCAGCTGTGCCAGATCTGCTGCATGTTCCTCTGTCCTATAAGGTAGAGCAAATTCATAAGGAACATCTGCCCGTCCAACTAAAATCACCAGGAACAGAATACATAAGATTCCGGAAATCCGATAGCGCTCTTTTTCCTTCCAAAATGGAATCAGAAACAAGCATCCCACGATATAAACCAACGTGTGTCGGCCGCCCTCCTGAATGCGATACATCAAAAGGTCTGCCACAAAAAATCCTGCCATGCAAAGAAGCATCTGCACTTCCAGCAGAAAGCTGTTATCAGTCTCCTGTTTATGAGACTGTTTTAGCCCAATCACTGCCTTCAGCAGAAAGATCAGAAACAGCATCAGAAAGATCAGATAATAGCATCCGGCTGCGCTATCCTGCTGTCCCTGTGAAAACAGATTGTCTCCTATCAGCCGAAATACGGTTCGCAGGGAATCTGCCAGTTTCCATAGGGTATATTTAATTCCGGCAAGCACCCCATCCGTAAAATAGGTTTTGATCCAATCGGTATAAAATAGATCGGTTAAATAGGGAGCACTGAAAAAATGATTTACTGCCCAATAAACAGCTACTGTCAGACCACCAAGCAGCAAAGTCACTGTTTCCACTATGGATACACGATGTACTCCGCTATTTTGCTTTCCATCAGAACCTTCACTTTTCAAAGCCCTCTGTTTCTTCCACAACACATAAGGTGTCAGAAACAGCAGAATCAGATAAGGACGCATCCATGTCATCAGCATAACAAGCACAAACATTCCCACTATTCTTTTTCTATCATATTTCTTCCCACAGCTTATTGCCAGACCCAGAAACAATATGAGCAGTGCAAACAGTTCTGTCTCCGGAATGCAGGATAACGTAAATCTGGTAATCGGAGTAAATGCACCATATAAGCAGACTATCGCCAGAATTTGTTTCCAGGTTGGTCTGGTCCATAATCCAAATAAAAGTAATGCAATTGCCAGAAATGCCATATTACAAAGAAACGGAGACAGAAGATTCCACCCAAACAAAAGCCCCCAAATAACCCATGATGATAAAAGCAGCGGACTCCAGGCTGCAAAAGAAAGATATAAGCCATGGCTTTCATTGAACCCAAAATACCCCTGAGGATATCCATAGTTCACCACATTTTCAGTAAGCTTATAATAGAACAATTCATCATTCCATGTGGATGCAGGGAGGTATAAATCACTTATCCCTTTTCCATCATCCATCAAACATCTGATAACCGCATAGAAAACAGGCAGGAGAGCCAGTACGACTGCTCCTGCCAGAGTTTTACCCTTTTCTGTTTTCAGATATTTCTTCATGGATTCCATCTGGTCTTTTCTCCAAGTATCATATCTATTCTTAAATAAACTCACTATCCCAGACATCTACACCATTATCCTGGAATACTTCATGTAGTCTTCTGGATAATTGCTCTTTGGTAATACCCTTTTTCAGGATTACCTGTAAAAATCCGCCGCCACCGGCACCTGCAATGAACCTGCCATCTATCAAATCTTCGCATGCCAGGAAAATCTGGTCAATACAGGTATTGGTAGCTCCCATATCCAGCTGCTTAGACAGTTCCCAATGCTCATTGAACAGTTCTGCCAGTTCATCGATATCACCTTTTTCCAAGGCTTTTTTCATCTTTATAGCAACCGGTTTCATATCCGAAAGTGCCTGCACAGATTCTGTTCTTCCACCGATATAGTTGCCCACTACTTCACGAAGCAGGTTTCTGGCAAGTCTTCTCTGCCCGGTGTAGATCAAAGCAAATCTTTGCTGTAGTTCTTCCATGGCTCGTTCCGGCACTGCCAAATGTTCTACCTGAATATTCTGATCAATGCCTGCTTCTGTGGTGATAAGCTTAATACCGTTTGTCAGGCCACCAACCTGATCCTGCCAGCCACCACCGGTACTCATGATCTGCTCCATACAGAGCACAATATCATACAGTGCATTATCGCTGCAATCTAATCCTAAAAACTCATGTAAAGCCTTTACACATGCTCCGGATAAGATACTGCTTGTACCCAGACCAGATCCTTTTGGTATGCCAACCACCTTGGTAGAAAGATAGATACCACCACCCAATCGGCTTAAGATTTCTTCTAAGGTTTCTTCTCCTTCTAATGGCACTACGCCACAGGCAATGAGTGCTGCTTTATGAAGGGCAAAGAAGTCATAAGGATTGTGGCAGTCACGAATTTCCTCTGTGGTGCTGCAAATTCCTTCTACACCAATGTCTTCACTGGCAAACTCAATGTGAAGCTTCTCCAGTTTTCTCACTTCTACTTGAACCGGAAGCATTCCACCCAGTTTTAATGCTGCATTTAATACCATGCCACCATTCTCATTGCAATATGGTGGGGTATCGGTCCAGCCGCCACCCCAGTTCACACGAACCGGCAGTTTGACTTCTACCTGATCTTTTTCTATGTGGTAAGCTTTATTATCTCTGATATATTTTCTGCTGTTTTCATAGATTGCTGTTCCAATGGCATCAAAGCAAAGTCGCTCCGGCATATCATAAGTAATCTCTTCTTCTCCATCCAGGAAAACTCTATTTTCCTTTTTCATATATCTGGATAGCGCATAATAGATACGAACCTGAATAGGCAGTTCCCGTTTCTCTGCCTGTTCCATCAGCATCTCATATTTTACCTGATCAATGCCCACTGTGCCAAATACAGAAAGTGCCTCTTCATAGGCCGTCTTATTTTCCAGCTTCTCGATAAATCTCTGTACCAGTATCTGGTCTTCTAAGCCTGTTCTCCAAGGTAAGATGTAGCTTACATCTGCCTGATTAAAAGAAGAATACAAGCTGGTTCTTTCCATGGTTAGCCAATTAGCAACCGATGGACTTGGCTCTCTTCTCTCAGACATCTGCACTAAATGTAAAGACTGCTCCACTGCTTCTTCCATGGTGTCGCAAACAGGATAAAGGTTTGCAAACCAAAGGTAGGCTTCCTGATCCGGCCAAA
>JBJENT010000138.1:0-2426 GCA_051880335.1 Lachnospiraceae bacterium | reverse complement strand
CATGTTCCGGTAAATTTACTTCCGATAGAACCATTCAGGAATATGTGGATGATATCTGGCATCTGGATAAAGTGGTGCTGCCTGCAAAAACAAAAAAGTAAAATAGTGAAATAATATGGCAGATTTAGAAAATGCGCTCCTTGTAGGAGTAAACTTAAATCATGATGAATCCTTCGAACGTTCCATGAAGGAATTGGGCGCCCTTGCAGAGGCCTGCAATATGCAGGTCGCAGGGAGCGTCTGCCAGAGTACGGATTCTATTCATAAAGCTTATTATATTGGGCCGGGTAAGGTAGAAGAGGTAGCATCCGCAATCGAGATGCTCCATGTGGATATCGTAATATTTGATAACTCCCTGAGTCCTTCCCAGCTACGGAATCTCCAGGATGCTCTTCATATCGCAGTGATGGATCGAAGTGCACTTATTCTGGAGATTTTTGCGTCCAGGGCACGAACCAGAGAGGCCAGGCTTCAGGTGGAGGTGGCCAGACTGCAGTATATGCTGCCAAGACTGGTAGGGCTTCATGAGGCTCTTTCCAGACAGGGTGGAGGAAGCGGAAGCATGAGTAATAAAGGCGCCGGTGAAAAAAAGCTGGAACTGGACAGACGACGCCTGGAAAAAAGACTAAGCGAACTGCGAAAAGAACTGGAACAGGTCATAGAAGAACGGAAAACACAGCGTAAGAGACGGGCAAAATCCGGCATCCCGCGGGTGGCACTGGTGGGCTATACCAATGCAGGAAAGTCTACACTGATGAATGCACTGCTGGAGGCGTATGCACCGGAGGATGCGGATCTGGATGAAAAGCGGGTGATGGAAAAGGATATGCTGTTCGCTACACTTGACACCACTGTCAGAAAAATCGTGCCGGAGAATCATCATCCAATGTTATTATCGGATACGGTAGGATTTATTGATAAGCTGCCTCATAATCTGGTGGAGGCATTTCAGTCTACCCTGGAGGAAGCCAAAGAAGCAGACGTGCTGTTGCAGGTGGTGGATTGCTCAGACCCGAATTTCCCGGATCAGATTCAGGTGACTGGGGAGACCTTAAAACAGCTTGGGGCAGAGAAAATCCCCATGATCCTGGTTTATAATAAGGCAGATTTATGCTGGGAAGAAAATCTTTTACCGAGAATTCAGGAACCGGCTGATGGGGAATACCGTATTTACCTGTCGGCTAAAAAGGGAATTGGTTTAGAAGAGCTGCTGGGCCTGATTGAAAAGAAGCTGGCTGGCGGCTATGTGGATATGGAACTTATGATTCCTTATACAGATGGGCGAGCTTTGTCCTATTTAAATGAGCATGGCGTCATCACAAAGCAGAGTTATGAACCGGAAGGAACTTATCTGAAGGTGCAGTGCAAAAAGCAGGACGCTGCTTTCTATGCAAAATATACCTTGTAGTGGGGACGTTTCTTTTGTCCACAGAATAGCCCTTTTGTCCATAGGGGTGTCCCCTGTTTTGTTGCCACAGGCAAAAGCCTATTGTTAATATAGCTAAAACAAAATGTGCAAGATAAGTTGTCTGTATTCATTGCACTAATCATTCCGATGAGCCTCAAAGGACAAAAATCGTGTTCAGCAAAGGCTTCCACGATTTTTAGAGTCTCATCTCCATAGTGCAAAATCATCCAGACAATCTTATCTTGTGCATTTTCCTATTATGGCTTTGTGAAACTGGCTTTTGCCTGTGGCAGCAGGACAGGGGACACTCCTATGGACAAAAGGGCTATCTTGTGGACAAAAGAAACGTCTCCACTATGCCTGTAGCTTACTTTCTAATACCAGTAGACCGAAGATTGAAATGACGGTGAGAATTAATACGATTGCTTCCATATTTTCCTGCCTCCTTCTGTGTTTGGATATAATAACTTTGTACTTCTGCCAAAGTAGCATCTGTGAGCCGATCAGGGTGTTTTTCTGCGTATGATTTTAACATGGTATAACATTCACTTCTCATATAGACTCCTTTTGCCATAAATGGTCTCTGATCACTTCACGTTACTTTCTTTGTGTCACAAAAGTGATTCCTGAAATGATATTTCCAAAATGTTTGTTGCCTTGTAATATAATTATATTGATATAAGTGGCGTAAATATATATAATAGTAGACAATATATATAATGATATAGACAAGAATATGACATAGATATAACTATATGATAGACACATGGACAGACATGAATCACTTTTACAGTTTAGAAACTATGGTGCATGACAGCTTGATAGCTTAACATGAAACAAGCAAGAATTCTCCCACCTCTGCAGGTGGTGAGATGAATTGCAAAAAATCTGTTCAAAAAAGAAAAAGAACATTTGTTCTATCTGGCTAAACATGATATAATACTAATAGTAAAAGACTTAAATGTATTTTGTCGGGGGAAAAAGCATTGAACAGGGCATATAAATTCAGAATCTATCC
>JBJENT010000137.1:0-13405 GCA_051880335.1 Lachnospiraceae bacterium | reverse complement strand
ACTGCTGTTGGTTCTGGGGAGCAGGAACAAAACCTATGCTTTCCAATTTTTTTGAAAAAACTGGAAAGAAGGGGCTTATGATTTCTGCCGTTGATCTGCTGAAGGGAATTGCAGTTGGAGCCGGTATGGATAACGCTACAGTAGAAGGGGCAAACGGTGGATTACATACCAATTATGAGGGGAAAGCCCAGGCAGCAGTGGATGGTCTTTTGGAACAGGGATATGACTTTGCCTATATTCATCTGGAAGCTCCGGATGAGATGGGACATCAGGGCAGTGTGGAGAGAAAAGTACAGGCAATCGAAAATCTGGATACCAGAATCGTGAAACCGGTGGTGGAAGCCATGAATGCTTCCGGAGAACCTTACCGGGTTCTGATTATGCCGGATCACCCCACACCAATCCGGGTGCGTACCCATACTTCGGACAGTGTACCTTATCTGTTATATGACAGCACCGCTGAGGAAGAAAGAACCTGGCATTATAATGAGAGAGAAGCCGGTGAAAGCGGTAACTACATTGCAAAAGGATATGAAATCGTAGATCATTTATTTGAGAAATAAAAATAAAAAATGAGGAGTTTGTGGAGATGAGAAAAGTTGTCAAATTTGGTGGAAGCTCATTGGCAAGTGCGGAGCAGTTTCAAAAGGTGAAAAATATCATTCTGGCAGATAAGGACCGTAAACTGGTGGTTCCTTCGGCACCGGGTAAAAGAGATAATAAGGATACCAAGGTAACCGATATGCTTTATGGATGCTATGCCCTGGCAGAAGAAGATAAGGACTTTTCTGCGGAATTAGATGCGATTAAGGCCCGCTATCAGGAAATCATAGACGGACTATCCCTGGATCTTTCCCTGGAAGATGAGTTTCAAACGATTCTGAAGAACTTTATGGAAAAAGCCGGTTCTGATTATGCGGCATCCCGTGGTGAATACTTAAATGGTATCATTATGGCCAACTATCTGGGCTATGAGTTTATTGATGCAGCTACGGTTATCTTTTTTGATGAAGATGGTGAATTTGAAGCAGAAAAGACCAATAAGGTTCTGGCAGAACGCTTAAACGGAGTGGAAAGAGCAGTAATTCCGGGATTCTATGGAGCCAAAGCAGATGGAACCGTTAAGACCTTCTCCAGAGGGGGATCGGATATTACAGGATCCATTGTTGCAAGGGCAGCCCATGCTGATGTTTACGAAAACTGGACGGATGTTTCCGGATTTTTGATTGCGGACCCCCGCATTATTTACAAGCCGGAAGTGATCGATGTGATCACCTATAAAGAACTGCGGGAGCTGGCTTATATGGGGGCATCTGTACTTCATGAAGATGCTATTTTCCCGGTTCGCAAAGAAGGGATTCCAATCAACATCCGCAATACCAATGCACCGGAGGATAACGGAACCTGGATCGTAGGCAGTACCTGCCAGAAATCCAAATATACCATCACCGGTATTGCAGGTAAAAAAGGATTCTGTTCCGTCATTCTGGAAAAAGAAATGATGAACTCTGAAATCGGATTTGGAAGAAAAGTTCTGCAGGCCTTTGAAGATAATGAAATCTCCTTTGAGCATATGCCTTCCGGTATTGATACCATGACTATTTTAGTACATCAGGATGAATTTATGCACAAAGAGCAGTCTGTAGTATCCGGTATTCAGAGAATGGCGAAACCGGATAACATCGAGATCGAAGCAGACCTTGCGCTGATCGCGGTAGTAGGGCGGGGAATGAAATCTTCCAGAGGTACAGCCGGCAGAATTTTCTCTGCACTGGCGCATTCCAATGTCAATGTAAAGATGATCGATCAGGGTTCTTCTGAGCTGAATATCATTATCGGTGTAAAGAATGAGGACTTTGAAGTGGCCATTAAGGCGATTTATGATATTTTTGTTGTAGCAAGGCTGTAACAGTATTTTTCGTGGGAAAGGAAAGGAATATGGCAGCAACCATACGTGATATTCGGGATAAAACAGGATTATCCCTTGCAACCATATCGAAATATTTAAATGGTGGCAATGTGTTGCCGGAAAACCGAAAGGCGATAGCAAAAGCTATCGAAGAACTGCACTATGAAGTCAATGAAGTGGCCAGAGGGCTGGCAACACGCAGAACGAAGACCATCGGCGTTCTGATACACAGTTTTGAAAATGTGTTTGCCGGAACCATCATTTCCAATATCGAAAATATTTTAAGGCAGCATGGATACGGAACCATCGTATGCGACTGCCAGGGGGATAAGAATCTGGAAGCGGAGGAACTTCTGTTTCTGCTGGGAAAACGAGTAGATGGTATTATCACAATTCCCATATCCGGCGATTCCGCTTATTTAAAGCCTGCATTTGAACGGAACATACCGGTTGTTCTGATCGACCGTGCTTTCTCTGACCGGGAGATGGACTGCGTACTGGTAGATAATGTGAGCGCAGCAAAGCAGGCGGTACAGGTACTTTTGGAAAACGGTCACAGACGGGTGGCTATTGTATGCGGCGATGAATCAGAATTTACTGCCAGGGAACGACTTAAGGGCTATGAACAGGCTCTGGAGGACTACCGGATCGCGCCGGACCCGGCACTGATAAAGCGCGGAAAATTAACGGTGGAGCATGGATATCTTTCCATGAAAGAGCTTTTGGAGATGGAGGATCGGCCCACAGCAGTTTTTATGAGCAATTATGAGATCACATTGGGCGGTATCGTGGCGGTAAATGAGCTTTCTGTTGCCTTCCCGGATGAAATATCCCTGATCGGTTTTGACAATTTCCTTCTTTCCAAAGTGGTGAATCCACCATTGTGGATGGTGTCCCAGCCTATGGAAAAGATTGCCATAACAGCAGCCCGGCTGATGCTGGAAAAGCTGGATGAAGCAGAAAAGGAAGATGCGGAAGCCGGAAAGAAAAATGCGGAAAGAGCCACAGAAGCGGGGAAGAAAGCTTCAGAAGTGGGGAAAGAAGATGTGAAAGCATCTGAAATACGCAGGATTATACTGGAAACAAGTATTTTCAGGGGGGAATCGATAAAAATAAGATAAGAATTCTTATGTGTTTTTCTTTGTTGGAAAATGAAAAAACAAGTGATAGAATAAAGAAAAAAAGAGGTGTACAAATGAAAAAAATAAGTACCAAAATGCTATTAGGAATTATTCCGTTTCTTGTTTTGTCTATGGTTATTCTAACAATTATCAGTGCAAGAAACAGCCGTAGTATCATTACAGAGCAGATTGGTGAGACAATGGAAGCAAGCCTGCTCGCAAATGTAAATGATATTGATGCTTCACTTGATGTTGTTAAAACAACAGGTAAGAATCTTGCAAGGATGGTTGGTAATAATTATACCGATATGGATTTGGATACATATGGACGGATGGTATCTGAAATCATCAACGATAACAGTCTGGTTATGGGGAGTGGTATCTGGTTTGCTCCAAATACATATGATCCGGCAGAGACATATATGGGACCATATTGGTACAAAGAGGGTAGTGATATTGTGCTTACATATGATTATAGTAATGCAGATTATGATTATCTTTCTCAGGAGTATTATACAGTAGCAGAGGCGTCTACAGACGGTCTTCCGATCTTTACAGACCCTTATTATGATCCGACTATGGATGTTGTGATGTCTACATGTACTACACCTATTTACAATACGGATGGGAAATATATTGGATGTATTTCTGTTGATATTGCATTAGGAGATATCGAGGAACTGGTACAGGCCATTCAGGTAGGTGAACAGGGACGTGCCATGTTAACAGACCGTAATGGTACTTACATGAGCTGTGATGATGAAAGTAAAGTTTCCGGAGCTGTTCTGATTACGGAAGATGAAAATGCCTCACTGGCAGAAGCTGCTGGAGAAGTTATGGCTCAGGAAAATGGTAAAACCTCATACGAAGCTGATGGACAGACTTACAATCTGTACTATACAACAGTGGGAAGTACCGGATGGAAATTGATGATACGTATGCCTCTTTCCGAACTTAATCAGCCAATCCGTATACTGCTTATTAAAATGATTTTGGTATGCTTTGTGGCACTTGCCTGCTGTATTGCAGCAGTTATGATTCAGGTGGGTAACATTTCCAGAAGTTTGAAAAAGGTAAAAGATTTTGCCGGAACACTTGCAAGTGGAGACTTTACAGTGCAGAAACTGCAATCTAATTCAGCAGATGAATTGGGACAAATGAGTCTTTCTCTGGATAATATGTTCGAAAGTAACCGTAATGTAATTCGCGATATTGCAGATAGATCAGAAAGAGTAAAAGATGCAAGTGTGGATTTGAGTACGGCATCAGATAATTTGTTAAAGGAATTCGGGAAGATCGAAAGCTTCATGACAGGGGTTAATGAGGCAATGATGTCTGTAAGTGCAGCAACGGAAGAAGTAAATGCTTCTATGGAAGAAGTAAATTCTTCTGCAAGTATACTTGCAGCTGAAACAACTAAGAGCAGTCAGCAGGTTGAAGAAATTAAGATGCGTGCAGAGGCAGTTGTTACAAAGAGTCAGAGTGCATATGAATATGCTACAGCTATTTACACAGAACGTGAGAAAGAACTTCAAGCGGCATGTGAGAATGCAAAAGTTGTTGAAAACATTGGTGTGATGGCAAATGTTATTTCCAATATTGCTTCTCAGATTAATCTGTTATCCTTAAATGCCTCCATTGAAGCAGCAAGAGCCGGTGAGGCCGGAAGAGGATTTGCTGTTGTGGCAAGTGAGATTGGAAAACTTGCTGGTGAAACAGCTACAGCAGTGAAAGAGATTCAAGATACAATCAACGATATTCAGAATGCTTTTGAGGATATTAAAAAGAGTACAGAAGAAACACTTATCTTTTTAAAGGATACGGTAACACCGGACTATGACAGCTTTATGGAAATTGGCAGACAGTATGGAAATGATGCCAATGCATTTGGTAATATTACTGTTTATACGAAAGAGATGGTAGACAATATCGAAAAGACCATGAGCGAGGTTGGAGATGCTATTCAAAATGTTGCGGAATCTGTTCAGGAAACTGCGGACAGCAGTGCTCAGATTATGAATGCAATTGAGGCAGTAGCAGGTGTGGCAGATGATGTTTCTAAACTCTCTTCTTCTCAGGAAGAAGTTGCACAGGAATTGAATAATATTGTAGATAATTTTAAATTATAAATGACAATTATTATTTAGTTTTTTAACAAATATAAGTAAATATAGATTATTGACGCGAACGAACATTTGTTCTATACTATAAAAATAGAACAGATGTTCGTTTTTGCGTGTAATAGGGAAGGGAAAAGAGGTTTTTTCAGTGAATTATATAAAAGCAGACACTTTAACCATATTTGACAAATTAAGGATTCTGACAGATGCAGCGAAGTATGATGTTGCCTGTACCAGCAGCGGGGTGGAAAGAAAAGGTTCCGGAGAGGGGATTGGAAATACAGCTGCTGCAGGAATATGCCACAGTTTTTCAGCAGATGGAAGGTGTATTTCCCTGCTCAAGATTCTGTTTACCAATCATTGTATTTATGACTGCAAATACTGCATTAACCGGAAAAGCAATGATGTGGAGCGAACTGCCTTTACACCGGATGAGATATGCGAATTGACGATCCAGTTTTACCGGCGTAATTACATTGAAGGATTGTTTCTAAGCTCCGGGATTATCGATAATCCTACGTATACCATGGAACTGATTTATCTCGCCATATGGAAGCTGCGGAAAGAATATCGGTTTGAAGGATATATTCATGTCAAAGCCATTCCGGGAGCGGATCCGGCTGTCATTCAGAAGCTGGGGATGCTGGTAGACCGTATGAGTGTCAATCTGGAGCTGCCTACAGCAGAGGGGTTAAAAAGCCTGGCTCCGAATAAGACGAGACAGACGATTTTAAAACCCATGCGCCAGATTCAAAATGGCATTCAAAACAGTAAAGAAGAGCTGGTTTTATACAAACATGCGCCTCAGTTTGTACCGGCAGGACAGTCTACGCAGATGATCATTGGTGCCACACCGGAAAGTGATTATCAGATTGTTTCGGTGGCCGAATCTCTGTACCGGAAATTCGGGCTGAAAAGAGTCTTTTATTCTGCATTTGTTGCAGTAAATGAGGATAAAGATCTCCCGGCACTTCCGGGTGGACCGCCGCTTCTGCGGGAACATCGGTTGTATCAGGCTGATTTTCTGATGCGGTTTTACGGGTTTAAGGCAGAGGAACTGTTATCGGAGGACCGGCCTAATTTTAATGTTCTCCTTGATCCGAAGTGCGACTGGGCACTGCGGCACTTAGAATATTTTCCCATGGAAATCAATAAGGTATCTTATGAAATGCTTTTACGGATTCCGGGAATCGGCGTGAAATCAGCCCAGAGAATCGTAAAGGCAAGGCGAATCGCCAATTTAGGCTTTGAGGATCTGAAAAAAATAGGAGTGGTATTGAAACGGGCCCTTTATTTTATCTGCTGTAACGGGCGGATGATGTACCACACGAAAATGGAGGAAGATTATATTACCAGAAATCTGCTGATGACAGACCATAAGGCTCCCGCCAGTCTGGTTATAAACGGACAGGAAATGACATACAGCCAGCTGTCTTTATTTGATGATGTCCGGTTTCAGAATATAAATGCAGTGCAGCATGGAATCGGAAATGATAGGAAGAGGATTGGTATGGGATAATGCAGAAAGAAATGCTACAAAAGCTTTATGAAGTCTTGGAAGGAAGAGGTTTTAGAGATGGAGAAAACAGTTTTCATTTGTGAAGATACGCTGGAGGGGATATTTACCGGGATATATGATGCTTATGCATCCAAAATAGGACATGATAAGTGTGAACTGGCAGCAGGAGATGTGCCACTGGAAATGTTCTGTGACTATATTCAGGTTTCGCCCTCAAAAGAGAAAGCGGAAAAAGTTATACGCACCTTAAAAAAGCAGTTTGGAGAGGAACGATTTTATGATCTGTACTATGTGCTGTGCAGTAACCGGGAAGATAAGGCAGATGTGGTCTACAAAACAGTTGTGGTAGGGCTTTCAAATGACCTGCATCAAAATCTTCTGGACTATTTATCCAACCCTTATGTGGCACGGGCCTTTGAAATCCGTAGAAATGTGGCAAATGAAGTAATGCATATCCGGGAGTTTATCCGGTTTCAGGAATTGGAAAACGGACTCCTTTTATCCAAAATTACGCCCCAGAATAATATTCTTCCATTTTTGATGCCTCATTTTGCAGACCGGTTTCCATTGGAAAATTTTATGATCTATGATGAAAACAGAAAGCTTGCCGGACTGCATCAAAGCAGACATAATTGGTGTCTGGCTCAGACGGAAGGGCTGAATCCAAAGCTGTCATCCTCTCGAAGTGAGCAGGAACGGTTTTACGGTGACCTGTTCAGATTGTTCTGTAAAACCATTGCTATTAAACCCCGGGAAAATCTGAATCTTCAAAGACAGATGCTTCCACTGCGATTTAGAAATAACATGACGGAATTTCAGTAATCATGTCGCCTTTTCGAAGGACAGAATGATTGACTTTTTGTATAGCAGGTAATATCATTATCTTAGAGCGAACCGTTTCACCCTTGTTTGTAAAAAGTGGTTTTTTAAAAGCCAGGTGACAGCGACCATACATGAAAGGGGCGTTACTTAGAGGGTTATGGAGGTATGATATGAGGAATCTTTTATTGGGAATCGATATCGGGACCAGTGCCTGCAAAGTAGCTGTTTTTGATAAAAGCGGTGAAGTGCTTGCACAGACAAATGAGCCTTATCAGTTGTTTTATCCGGCACCGGGATATGTGGAACAGGATCCGGATGAATGGTGGGAAGCAATATGTACAGGTATTAAAAAGGTGCTTGCCCAATCCGATATCAGTGCAGAAGAAATCGCAGGAATCGGTATTGATGGACAGAGCTGGTCCGCTATTCCGGTTGACAAAGATGGAAACTGTCTTTCCCGCACACCGATCTGGATGGATACCAGAGCAAGAGATATCTGCGAAAAAGTAAAAGAGGAAGTAGGATTTGATACCATCTTCCGTGTGGCTGGAAATGATTTCCTGCCATCCTATTCCACACCAAAGATGCTTTGGTTTAAACAGGAAAAACCGGAAGTATATGAAAATACATACAAGTTCTTGCAGTCAAACAGCTACATCGGATATAAACTGACCGGAGTGATGAGCCAGGATCTTTCCCAGGGCTATGGAATTCACTTCTTCAATAACGAAACCTGTACCTACGATGCTGAGCTGGCAGAAAAACTTGGACTCAGTGTTGATAAAGTACCGGATTTGTATCAATGCCATGCGGTAATCGGAACAGTGACTGCTGCAGCGGCTGAAAAGACCGGACTGAAGGAAGGCACCAAAGTAGTAGCCGGTGGTCTGGATGCAGCCTGCGGAACCTTAGGGGCAGGGGTATATTTACCGGGCCAGACCCAGGAGCAGGGAGGACAGGCAGGCGGTATGAGCATCTGTGTAGACCATGCACTGGCTCATCCGAAACTGATCTTAAGTCCCCATGTAGTACCGGGAATGTGGCTTTTGCAGGGAGGAACTGTTGGTGGCGGCGGAACACTCCGCTGGTTCAAACAGGAATTTGGACAGGACATGTCCTTTGATGAACTAACCGCATTAGCAGAAGATATTCCGGCCGGAAGTGATGGAGTGACCTATTTGCCATTTATGTCCGGTGAGAGGTCTCCAATCTGGGATCCGGATGCCAAAGGTGTGTACTATGGTCTTGGATTTGATAAAACAAAAGGTCATATGGTACGGGCAACCTTAGAAGGCGTCGCATATTCTCTGGAGCATAATCTTCGCGTTGCTGCTGAGACAGGAGCACAGGTAGGAGAGCTGATTGCCATGGGTGGTGCTTCCAACAGCATTCTCTGGACACAGATCAAAGCAGATGTGACCGGTAAAACCATCAAAGTTCCTACTTCAGATACTGCAACCACATTAGGAGCAGCCATTCTTGCCGGAGTAGGTGTAGGAGTCTATGAAAGCTTTGAAGAAGCGATTAAGGAGACCATTGTGATCACCAGAGTACAGGAGCCTGATATGGAAGCACATGCAAAATACCAGGAATCCATGAAATTGTATTTGGAACTGATCGATGCTTTGACACCGATTTTTGATAGAAAACATTGACATGAAAGAAAAGAGGTAAAGGCAAATGAAAGCAGGCGTAGTACATGGTATTGAAGATATTCGTTATGAGGATATTGAAACGCCAAAGGCAGAACCTGGTAAGGTTCTTGTGAAAATCAAATACACTGGGATTTGTGGTTCGGATATTCCCCGTGTAAATCAGGGTACCGCACATTATACACCCATTGTACTGGGACATGAATTTTCCGGTACCATTGCAGAGGTTGGGGAAGGTGTTACCAGTGTAAAAGCAGGAGACAGAGTAGCAGGTATTCCACTTGTTCCCTGTATGAAATGTGAGGATTGCCAGAAAGGAAACTATTCCCTATGTAAGCATTATGATTTCATTGGCTCCCACTCCTTTGGTTCTTACGCAGAGTATGTAGCTGTTCCGGAGAAAAATGTGGTGAAGTTTTCCGATGATGTTTCCTTTGAACAGGGTGCATTTTTTGAGCCGGCCACTGTAGCACTTCACGGTCTGGAAAGAACCGGTTATCAGGGCGGCAAGACAGTTGCCATCTTAGGTGGCGGAACCATCGGGCTTCTGACTATGCAATGGGCAAAAATCTTTGGTGCAAAGAAGATAGTTGTATTTGATATCGCAGAAGAAAGACTGGAACTGGCAAAGCGTTTAGGCGCTGATGCCGGAATAAATACCTTAAAAGAAAGCTTTATGGCTGACGCAAAAGCACTGACAGATGGCAAAGGTTATGACTATGTATTCGAGACCGCAGGAAATACCATTACCATGAAGATGGCTTATGAACTGGCTGCAAACAAAGCAGAAATCTGCTTTATCGGTACACCGACCAAAGAACTTTCATTTACCGTTAAAGAATGGGAAAACATGAACCGTAAAGAATTTAAGCTGACCGGTTCCTGGATGAGCTATTCCGCACCATTCCCGGGACATGAATGGGATCTGGTTGCACACTATTTTGCAACAGGTGACTTAAAGCTGGATGAATCCTTTATTTTTAAGAAAATCCCACTCAGCCAGATCGATACTGCATTTGCTATGTACAAGACACCGGGTATGGTAAAAGGCAAGATACTGATTGACAGTGAAGCATAACAAACTATCACGATAGAGAGTGATTTATAGAAAACAATTTATAGAAGGCACTTTGTATTGAAGTCAATAGTAGAAAAGAAATTGTAGAGAACAGGTTTTTCCTGTTTATATAAGAACGTAAAAAAGAAAAGAAAATCACGGAGGTAAATAACAATGGGAGTAGATCCAAAACAAGTTCCACAGGTTACCTTATATACAGGTGACAAAGTTCCATGTATCGGTATGGGTACATTCGGTTCCGACCGTTTTACAGCAGAACAGGTTTCCAACGCAGTAGCAGGTGCTATTCGTGCAGGCTATCGTATGTTTGACTGTGCAGCATGCTACGGAAACGAAGATCAGATTGGTGAAGTATTCAAAGCAGCTTTTGACGAAGGCGTTGTAGAAAGAAAAGATTTGTATATCATGACAAAGGTTTGGAATGATATGCACAGAGATGTTAGAAAATCCTGCTTGAAATCTATTAAAGATCTTCAGTGCGATTACATCGACTTGTTCTTTATTCACTGGCCATTCCCGAACTACCATGCACCACATTGTACAGTAGATTCCCGTAATCCGGATTCCAAACCATTCTCAGTGGAAGAATTTATGGATACATACAGACAGATCGAAGAATTAGTAGATGAAGGTCTGGTAAGACATATCGGTATTTCTAACATGACTATTCCAAAACTGGAAGCAGTTATGGGCAAATGGAGAATCCCTCCGGTAGCATGTGAATCCGAACTTCATCCATGCTTCCAGCAGCAGGAAATCTTTGACTACCTGGTAGCTCATAAGATTCAGCCAATCGGCTTCATGCCACTTGGCTCACCACAGAGACCGGAAAGAGATATCGTTGCAGAAGATATCGCAGATATGCAGGTTCCTGAATTTAAGGCAATTGCAGAAGCTCATGGAGTACATCCGGCTATCATCTGTCTGAAATGGGCTGTTCAGAGAGGACAGATTCCGATTCCATTCTCTGTACATGAAATGGAATATGTGAGCAACATCGAATCCACAATAGGGTGGAAGCTTTCTGATGAAGAAATGGCTACCATCGCTACACTGGAAAAGAATAACCGACTGGTTAAAGGCCAGGTATTCTTGTGGCCGGGTGCTACAGATTGGCATGATCTGTGGGACGAAGATGGCTATATCGTACAGTAAAGTCTAAATTGAAGTTCAAATTGAAGTTTGAATAAGAGAGCAAAAGGCTGATTCAAGGGGAGGGGAATCAGCCTTTTGTATGTGCGCCTAGCGGCGCACGTTTCCTAGCTGCCAGAATGCTACAGCACTGGCGGCGGCAACATTTAAAGAATCTACCTGATGGGACATGGGAATCAAAACAGTATAATCGCAATCAGCTATGGTAGAGGATGCCAGACCATCTCCTTCTGTACCAAGAATGATTGCCAGACGTTCTTCCTTCAAAAGGGCAGGATGATCGATAGGAACGGAATCTTCTTTCAGAGCCATAGCAGCAGTACGAAAGCCCAGAGAATGTAAAAGCTTTATTCCATTTTGTTTCCAGTCATCCAGATCTTTTCCAATATAAGTCCAGGGAATCTGAAATACTGTGCCCATGCTGACACGAATCGCCCGACGGTAAAGCGGGTTGCTACAGGCCGGTGAAAGCAGAACTGCATCCATACCCAGGGCAGCTGCAGAACGGAATATGGCCCCCACATTGGTGGGATTGACTACCTCTTCCAAAACAGCAATACGCCGGGCATTTTTGCAGACATTTTCAACGGATGGAAGGGGAGGGCGCCGCATGGCGCACAAAACCCCACGGGTTAACTGAAATCCGGTAAGCTGGGTGAGAACATCAAATTCAGCGGTGAATATGGGGATGTCACCGACGCGGGATAGGACCTCCTTTGCTTCACCGGTAATATGCTTTCTCTCTACCAGCAGGGAAATAGGTACACATCCTGCATCCAGTGCCCGCAAAACTACTTTGGGACTTTCTGCGATAAAGATTCCCTTTTCCGGATCTGCCCGGTTTAACAGCTGATTTTCTGTAAGTCTTGCATAGACATCTAATTCGGGAGCGGAAAAATCATGTATCTCAATGATATTTGGCATAATATAGACCTCAGTTCTTTTTGATTTCAAGGATATAATTATTTCTGATTTATACAAACATATTTTATCTTATATTAACTAATTATAGAAGAAAACAGCGCAAAAAAGTGGAAAGATTCGGATATTATCCTGATAAGATGTGAATATCGGCAGAATAGGTGTTGAATTTCTGAATTGTAGTGTCGTATAATAGTCTCTGTTTAGATAAAGTTTTGAAAAAAGAAAAACGGCAGATAAAGTACTGCCATGAAGCTGGAGAAGAATATGAAAAAAGTATTGGAAGTCATTTCAGAAGAAGTAAAAAAAGCATTTGCCCAGGCAGGCTATGATGAAGCACTGGGAAAAGTAACCATATCCAACAGACCTGACCTCTGCGAATATCAGTGTAATGGAGCAATGGCCGGTGCAAAACAGTATCACAAAGCCCCCATCATGATTGCCAATGATGTGGCAGGCTGCTTACAGGAAAGCAAGATCTTTTCAGAGGTAACTGCAGTGGCACCGGGCTTTTTAAATATGAAAATAAAGGAAGACTTTCTGATTTCCTATTTAAGTGAAATGCAAAAGGAAGATAAATTCGGATATGAAGAGTCCGGAAAAGGGAAGAAGATTGTAATCGATTATGGCGGACCAAACGTTGCTAAACCGCTTCATGTAGGACACCTGCGTTCTGCCATCATTGGTGAAAGTATTAAGAGAATCTGTCGCTATGCCGGTGCTGAGGTGATCGGGGATATCCATCTTGGTGACTGGGGACTTCAGATGGGACTGATTATTTATGAATTATCTCTGCGTAAGCCGGATCTTCCATATTTCCAGGATGATTATGCCGGAGACTATCCCACAGAGGCTCCCTTTACGATTTCTGAATTGGAGGAAATATATCCGACAGCAAGCGGCAAATCCAAAGAGGACGCTGCCTATAAAGAAAAAGCAATGGAAGCTACTTTTAAACTGCAAAGTGGTGTACGGGGATATCGCGCCCTTTGGAAACATATCATAGCAGTGTCGGTGGCAGATTTAAAGAAAAACTATGCAAATCTGAATGTGGAGTTCGATCTCTGGAAAGGAGAATCGGATGTTCATGATGTGATTCCGGGTATGGTTG
>JBJENT010000136.1:11900-13410 GCA_051880335.1 Lachnospiraceae bacterium | reverse complement strand
TGAGTGGACTCATGGAGTCTTTGCAAAAGGGAGAGTGTGATGTGGCATTTACGGTGCAGCCCCACCAGAGAAATTATGAGGATATGAACAGGCTTTATATCAGAAGTTATCCACTTTTTGTTGCCATGTCCCAACAGAATATATTATCCGAAAAGACAGAAATAGAATGTAAAGAACTGAAGGACGAGCCATTTATTATCATGCAGCCATCTGCCAGATCCAGAGATGAGATGGAAGAGATGCTATGGGTTTATCAGCGGGGTGGTTTTCTGCCGCAGGTTGTGGCGGTGGAAAAAGAACCGGAAACCATTATGCTTATGGTGTCATTGGGCATTGGAGTAAGCCTGCTGCCGGAATATGTGGTCAGGCCTTATAACAAAAAAGAAGAGGTGGCAATTGTTCCTGTCATGAAACAGGATGGAACTGCTGAGACTTTGAATTTTGAAATGGTTTGGTCTACCGATAATACCAATCCGTCAGTAGCCAATTTGCTGGATTGGTGGAAAAAATTGTAAAGTGCGTATTGCGAATGGGGTTCTGAATGGCTATGATAATAAATTAAGAAAGTCATATACTATAAGCAAAAATTAGAAAGTAGAAAAAGAAGGAGAAAATGTATGTGTACAGCAGCTACCTATAAAACAAAAGATTTTTATTTTGGACGAACTTTGGATTATGAATTTTCATACGGGGATGAAATTGTTGTGATGCCTAGAAATTATCCTCTTACTTTTAGAAAGGCAGAAAAACCGAAAAACCAGTACGCCATGATCGGAATGGCATTTGTTGCCGGAAAGGATCCACTTTTCTATGATGGTATCAATGAAAAAGGTCTTGGTATGGCTGGCCTTAATTTTGTGGGAAATGCTTGCTATAACAAACCAAAACAGGACCATGATAATGTGGCACAGTTTGAATTTATTCCATGGATTCTGAGCCAGTGTGCATCGGTTCGTGAAGCCCGTAAACTTCTTTCTAGGATAAACATTCTGGATGAGGCTTATAGTGAGCACCTGCCGGTTGCACAGCTGCACTGGATCATAGCAGATAAGGATGAGGCAATCACGGTGGAATCCATGAGTGACGGATTAAAAATCTATGATAATCCGGTTGGCGTCATGACCAATAATCCGCCCTTTGACCAACAGATGTTTGCCCTGAATAATTATATGAATCTTTCACCGAAACAGCCGGAGAATTTCTGGGGGATTCCTCTCAATTCATACAGCCGAGGAATGGGAGCTCTGGGTCTGCCCGGTGATCTTTCTTCCCAGTCCCGTTTTGTCCGCGTGGCCTATACCAAAATGCATTCCATGTCCGGAGATTCAGAAATGGAAAGTGTAAGCCAGTTCTTTCACATTCTGGGCAGTGTGGATCAGCAGCGTGGCTGCTGTGAGGTGGAGGAAGGCAAATATGAGATTACCCTTTACACTTCCTGCTGCAACACAGATAAAGGAATTTATTATTACACCACATACAACAATCATCAGATCAATGCAGTAGACATGCA
>JBJENT010000136.1:0-11800 GCA_051880335.1 Lachnospiraceae bacterium | reverse complement strand
GAATTTATTATTACACCACATACAACAATCATCAGATCAATGCAGTAGACATGCATCGGGAAAACCTGGACGGGAATCAGATTTCACGTTATCCACTCATTCAGGAAGAGCAGATACACTTCCACAATTAAAGATGAATGTTCCAAAACCGGGAATATTCCAAGCTGGAAATATACCAAACCGGGAATAATACGCTGGAATTGAAAATTACCTTATGATAAATTTTTTGTTTTATGTTATGATTTTCCATAACTGAAATAAAAACGGAGGCAGAAATGAGGATCATAGATATATTAAAAAAAGAACAAATGTCCCTTTCTTTTGAGGTGTTCCCACCCAAAAAGGAAACCTCTTATGAAAGTGTGAGAATGGCCACGGAAAAGATCGCAGCTTTGAAACCGGCCTTTATGAGCGTGACCTATGGTGCAGGCGGTGGAGTCAGCCAGTATACCATTGACATCGCCAAAAACCTGATGGAAAAGTATGATGTTCCAATGCTGGCACACCTTACCTGTGTTTCTTCTGATAAAGCTATGGTACAGGATCGAATTGCAGCCATGAAAGAAGCAGGAATCGAGAATGTGATGGCTCTGCGTGGAGATCTTACTCCGGAACTGATGGAATCCGACAGGTCAAAATGGGATTTCAAGCATGCTATCGATCTGGTCAGAATCCTCAAAGAAAGTGGTGTTGATTTCTGTATCGGCGGAGCCTGCTATCCGGAAGTGCATCCGGAAAGCCGCAACCAGAAGGAAGATATTCAGCATTTGAAGGAAAAAGTGAATGCCGGTGTAGATTTTCTTACTACTCAGATGGTTTTTGATAACAATCTGTTTTTTAACTTTATGTACAAGCTGAGAGAGGCTGGTGTGACCGTGCCGGTACTTCCGGGAATTATGCCCATTACCAATGCCAATCAGGTAGAAAGAGCCATCAAGCTTTCCGGTTCTTTCATGCCGCAGAGATTCAAATCTCTGGTGGACAAGTTTGGCTCTGATCCGGATGCAATGCGCCAGGCAGGAATTGCCTATGCCACAGACCAGATCATAGATCTGTATGCAAACGGAATCACCAATGTGCATATTTATTCCATGAATAAACCGGAAGTGGCAGAAGGAATCATAAACAACGTGTCTCAGATTTTAGGGAAGAGTTTTGAATGATTAGATCATAAGAAAGAATTTTGACGGATGACAGAACAGGTTAGTAAGAAAGAATATTAATGGATGACAGAGCAGATTATCTATATCGAAAAATATGACACAAATGACATAAAACTAGTTCATGATGCAGAAGTATGGAGATATGCAGGATACAAAGGCATACCCGGTCAGGATGAAACAGAACTTCTGGACCTGTTTAAAAAGGTAAAAGCAGAGACACTGCCGGTTTTATCTTATAAAGTATGTTACCGCAGGATGGACCTTTCCTGGGATGGAGACAGGCCTGTTCTTCCTTTTGGACAGGAACCGAAGGAATTTGTTTCGAAAGATCTGGCAAGATGTATTCGTGGCTGTCATCAGATCGTCCTGTTTGCAGCCACCATCGGTATGGGGATTGATCGGCTGATTCTCAGAAATCAGCGCACAGAAATCACAAAAGCCCTTCTGATGCAGGCACTGGGAGCGGAAAGAATCGAGGCACTTTGCGATACCTTCTGTGAAAAGCTGGCAGAGGAATTTGGAAAAGATGGTCTGATCATGACGCCCAGGTTTTCACCGGGATATGGGGATCTGCCCCTGGATACACAAAAGGACTTTTTCCGTCTGCTTGACTGCAACAGGAAAATAGGTATTGCATTAAATGACAGTCTGTTGATGACGCCATCCAAATCCGTTACCGCTATTTTCGGAATTAGAAAACTGTGCCCGGAGGAAAGGGTGAACGGGGTGAAAAACAAAAACAAGATGGAAAACGGAAGCAGGATGGAAAACAAAAACGAGATGGAAAACAAAAGCGGGATGGAAATCCGGAATATAGAGGAGATTCACGAAAACAAATGTGATCGCTGCAATAACATCGCATGTGAATTTAGACAACAAGAGGAAAGAAAAAAGTGAAGATACTGGATTATTTGAAAAATCATATTGTTTATATGGATGGGGGCATGGGAACACTGCTTCAGAAGCAGGGGCTTAAGCCGGGAGAACTTCCGGAAAGATGGAATATTTCCCATCCTGATATCATTACAGATATTCATAAAACATATTATGATTCGGGGAGTAATATTGTAACTTCCAATACTTTCGGCGCAAACTGTTTAAAGTTTGAAGAAGAGGAATTGGAAGAAATCGTGAAGGCCGCGCTGGAGAATGCAAGAAGAGCAGCAGAGGAAAGTAAGGGAACGCAGGAAAAATTTGTCGCACTGGATATCGGTCCTTCCGGAAAACTGCTGAAACCTTTTGGGGATTTTGCATTTGAGGATGAGGTAGAGGTTTACGCAAAAACCATTCGACTGGGCGTAAAGTATGGGGCAGATCTGATTTTGATCGAGACCATGAATGACAGTTATGATACCAAAGCTGCCCTTTTGGCAGCCAAAGAAAACAGTGACCTTCCTGTTTTTGTTTCCAATGCCTATGGGGAGGACGGAAAGCTGATGACAGGGGCTTCTCCGGCAGCCATGGTGGCCATGCTGGAAGGAATGCATGCGGATGTGATCGGTGTGAACTGCTCTCTGGGACCAAAGCAGCTGGCAGGGGTGGTAAAAGAATACCTGCAATATGCCTCTGTGCCGGTAATTGTTATGCCCAATGCAGGGCTTCCGAGAAGCGAAAATGGAAAAACAGTTTATGATGTTCATTCGGAAGAATTTTCAGAAGATGTGGTGTCTTTTATAAAAGACGGAGTACGTGTGGCAGGCGGCTGCTGCGGAACCACACCGGAGTATATACGGGCGGTAGTAGAAAAAACAAAGGATCTGAAACCGGTTCCAATCACAGAAAAGGAACATACTATGGTCAGTTCCTACACTCATGCAGTGGTATTTGAAGATTCTCCGATTCTGATCGGAGAAAGAATCAATCCAACCGGAAAAAAAGCGTTCAAGGAAGCACTCCGGAAATCGGATATTGATTATATTCTGGGAGAGGGAATTGCCCAGCAGGACCGGGGCGTTCACGTACTGGATGTGAACGTGGGGCTGCCGGAAATCGATGAAAAGGCCATGTTGGAGCAGGTGACTTATGAGCTTCAGGCAATCATCGACCTGCCTCTTCAGATTGATACTACAGATATAGCTGCCATGGAAGCAGCACTTCGGATTTATAACGGAAAAGCCATGATCAATTCTGTAAATGGCAAAGCAGAAGTCATGGAACAGATTTTCCCGCTGGTACAGAAATACGGCGGTCTGGTAGTGTGCCTTACCCTGGATGAGGATGGCATACCGGACAGTGCGGAAAAGAGAATTGAGATTGCAGAAAAAATCATCCGTAAGGCAGCAGAATACGGAATCAAAAAGAAAGATCTTATCTTTGATACCCTGGCCATGACGGTCAGTGCAGACAAGAATGCGGCACTTGCTACGCTGCAGTCCCTTCGTTATATTAAAAAAGAACTGAGATGCCATACTTCTCTGGGCGTATCCAATGTTTCTTTCGGACTCCCAAACAGAGAGATCATTACTTCGGTTTTCTTTACCCTGGCCATGGAGAACGGACTTTCTGCAGCCATTATGAATCCGAAATCAAATGAAATGATGAAAGCCTATTATGCCTTCCGGGCACTACATGGCTTAGATGATAACTGTGCAGATTACATCGAAAAGATTGGGGAATATATGACCATTCCGGCAGCTGTTCAGGCAGCAGGCGGGGCAGGTGCCGGGGTATCTGCAAATGGTCAGGCAGGATCAGGGCAGGCTGGAGCTACAGCTGGGCAGACCGCCTCAGCAGGACAGAGCCTATCCGGAAAAGATTCTATAACAGACTTGCAGAGAGCCATAGTAAAAGGTTTAAAAGAGCAGGCTGCATCCATTACAGCAAAACTGATCGAAACGGAAGATCCGTTAAAGGTGGTAAATGATCAGGTGATTCCTGCACTGGATATCGTAGGACAGGGCTTTGAGAAGAAGACTATGTATCTGCCACAGCTTCTGATGAGTGCGGAAGCAGCACAATGTGCCTTTGAAAAGATCAAAGAGCAGATGGCGAAAAGTGCTTCCAAATCCGTATCCCGAGGAAAGTTTGTTATCGCAACAGTGCGCGGAGATATTCATGATATCGGGAAAAATATAGTGAAACTGATTCTGGAAAACTATGGCTTTGATGTGATCGATCTGGGAAAAGATGTTCCCCCGGAAAAGATCGTTCAGGTGGTAGTAGAACAGAATGTGCCGCTGGTAGGCCTCAGTGCACTGATGACCACTACTGTTCCGGCCATGGAGGAAACCATAAAACTGCTTCGAAAAGAAGCACCATGGGTAAAAGTAGCTGTAGGCGGAGCGGTATTAACCCAGGAATATGCAGACAGCATCGGAGCAGACTTTTATGGGAAAGATGCTATGGCTACGGTACGATATGCAGTACAGGTGGTTTAGGAGGCTTTTATGGCGAGAAGGAAAAAGCAGCCGCAAAGCGTACACCGAAAAAAGATAACCGCTGCGGCAGAACAGTTATTTATGGAAAAGGGAATCGAAAACACCACCATGAGTGACATCGCCCAGATGTCGGGCTACAGTAAAGCCACGTTGTATGTATATTTTAAAGACAAAGAAGAACTGATCGGAGTGCTGGTGCTGGAGAGCATGCAGAAGCTGCATGACTATATTAAGTCTGCTTTGGAACGCAGTGATGAGACAAAGCAGAGATATCTGGAAATCTGCAAAGCACTGGTCCGATATCAGGAAGAGTATCCCCTGTACTTCAAAATGGTACTGGATACCATCAATATCGATTTTGAAACAACCAGATTTCTGCCGGAAGAAAAGGAGACCTTTCTGGTGGGCGAAAAGATCAATGAGCTTCTGGCTGTTTTTCTGAAAGAAGGAATGGAAAAAGGGGATATCAGAGCGGATCTGCAGATTCATCAGGCTATATTTTTCTTCTGGGGAGCGTTGTCCGGCCTGATTCTTCTTTCCGCCAACAAGGAGAACTATATTGGACAGGAAATGAAGCTTTCCAAGGAAGATTTCCTGCAGCAGGGCTTCGGGATGCTGTACCGGACCATCGTAGGAGGGGATGCATAAAAGGCCCCCACAGAAAAAACTTTTTTCGGTTCTGCGGGGGCCTTTTCGCTTATCCTGCCCTGCGCGACGTCCTAGAACTTCACGATCCCGAAGGACTGCAGAAGCAGGAGAAGGAGCATGGCCGGTGCCACAAATTTGATCATTACGATGTATAGTGTCTTACGGCCAAATTTGAACTTGCCATCCTGCATTACTTCGTCAATGACTGTCTTAGGTTTTGCAACCCAGCCGATTAATATACTGGTACAGAAGGCAACAAATGGCATAAAGATGTTGTTACTGATGAAGTCCATCACATCCAGAATCTGACCAACTGATCCGTTTGGAAGCTTCAGTTCGAAGTACCATTTGTTGTATCCCAGACATACAACGATACCCATGACCAGAGTGTATGCGATAACGATAAAGGAACATTTCTTTCTGCCGGCATGGAAGTAATCCATCATACTGGAAACAATTGCTTCCATAACGGAAACAGAAGAAGTAATCGCCGCAAAGGATACGATCAGAAAGAATAAAATACCGATAAATCTGCCGATACCACCCATGGCATCAAATACTTTTGGCAGAGAAACGAAAATCAGTCCAGGGCCACCGGACATGTTTTCTTTTCCCATGAATGTTACAACAGCAGGAATGATCATCATACCTGCAAGGAATGCAATGGCTGTATCAAAAATCTCGATATGATTGATGGATTTCATCAAATTGGTATCTTTTTTTGCATAGGAGCCATAAGTAACCATGATGCCCATAGCCACACTAATGGAGAAGAAAAGCTGTCCCATGGCATCCATGATAATGTTCATCAGGCTGCGAAGGGTCATACCTTCAAAGTCCGGAATCAGATATACTTTCAGACCCTGCATACCTGTCCTTGTGATACCGGTTTCATCGGTATGGGTCAAAGTCAGTGAGAAAATAGCGATACCTACGATCAGTACAACCAGGATCGGCATTAAAATACGACTGTATTTTTCAATTCCTTTTTCTACGCCCAGGATAACGATAAAGGCTGTGATGCCAAAATAGATCAGCATCCAGATTATAGGCTCCGGGGAACTGGTAATATAACCACCAAAGTAGGAATCAGCCACGGAAGCCTGATGGCCACCGGTTACATACAGTGCCAGATATTTAAATACCCATCCACCGATGGTGCAGTAGTATGGTAAGATAATAGCAGGAACCAAAAATGCAAAGAGACCGATGAAGCCCCATTTAGGATGAATGGTTTTGTAAGCGGTCAATGGACTTTGTCTTGTTTTACGACCAATGGAGATTTCTGTTGTTAACAGGGCAAAACCAAAGGTGATTGCTAAAATCAGGTAGCATACTAAAAAGATGCCACCGCCATCTTTTGCTGCAAGGTATGGGAAACGCCAAATGTTCCCAAGCCCGACAGCACTACCTGCAGAGGCTAATATAAAGCCGAGCTGCCCTGAAAAGTTTCCACGTTTTGATTCAGTTTTCATAAAAAATTCCCTCTTGTGGTGTATTTTATACACCCATCTTTCTTGTTTATATATGCATAGGTCTAGTCTACGGTATTTTCCGGGAAAAGCCAAGAGAAATATGAAGAAAAGTGGGAAATAACTTGACAAAAATTGTTTTACTACTATAATTAAACCGATAGTTTGATTATGATGTGAAGGAGGATTTGTTATGAAGATACTGGCTATATCAGGCGGACCTCATAAACAGGGAGCAACGGGCAGAATGTTGGAATACGGACTGAAAATTGCTAAGGAAAAGGGACATCAGGTACAGTTTGTTTCCTTATATGAAAAGAATATCGGATACTGCAGAGGATGCGAAGCATGTAAGGATGCAAGGAGATGTGTGATACAGGATGATATACAGGAAATAACGGATCAGCTGAAAGCCTGTGACCTGGTGATACTGTCAGCACCGGTTTACTGGGCCAATGTACCGGCAGCGGTCAAAAACATGTTTGACCGGCTAAAGGGCGTTGCCATGGAGGATACCGCTACCTTCCCGAAAGGAAGACTTTCCAAAAACCAGACCTATATCCTTTTTACTGCCTGCAATACACCGTTTCCTTTTTCCGCAGTATTAGGGCAAAGTACAGGAGCAATGAGGGCCATGAAGGAATTCTTTAAAACCTCCGGAATGACCTATGGCGGAAAATGTGTATGGACCGGATTAAAGAAAGAAGAACTTCCACAGAGAATAAAGAAAAAAATAGAGAAGCTTTTAGGATAATATAAAAAGAAATTTTAAAAAATGAAAAAGAAATTCACATAAAATATCTATACGACTGCTGAAAATGGTGTTACCTTATTTATAGGCGAAGGTGACGTTATGATTTTCAGCAGTATTTTATTTATTCTGGTATTTTTGCCAGTATTTTTATTGATATATTATATAGTACCGGTATCTGGGCGTAACGTGGTTTTACTGATTGGAAGTTTATTCTTTTATGCATATGGAGAGCCACGTTATATTTTTCTGCTCCTGGGGTCTATTCTGGTAAATTACATATTGGGCAGAGGACTTGGGTCACATAGAAAAATCTGGAAGCTGTTTTGTCTGCTTCTGGGTATTTCATTGAATCTGAGTCTGCTTCTGTTTTTTAAATGGGCACCGGGAGGGATTATGCTGCCGCTGGGTGTTAGTTTTTATACCTTTCAAAGCATATCCTATCTGGTAGATGTCTATCGGGGAGACATTGAGTCGGAACATTCCCTGCTGCGTCTGGGTACCTATATCAGTATGTTTCCACAGCTGGTAGCGGGGCCCATTGTTACCTACGGAGAAGTGGAAAAGCAGTTGAAAAATCCGAAGGTATCCATAGAAGATTTTGACCAGGGGCTGAAGGATTTTACGATAGGACTGGTTATGAAGGTGCTGTTGGCAGACCGGTTGACGCTGCTCTGGAAGGAAATTTCCACCATAGGCTACAGCAGCATTTCCACACCTCTTGCATGGCTGGGTGTGATTTCTTTTTCCCTGCAGATTTATTTTGACTTTTTCGGATATTCCATGATGGCAGTGGGACTGGGAAGAATGCTTGGATTCCGACTGCCTGAAAACTTTCACCTGCCCTATATGGCCTGCAGCGTCAGGGAATTTTACCGAAGATGGCATATGACACTGGGCCGGTGGTTCACAAAATATGTCTACATTCCGCTGGGAGGAAGCCGGGGAAAATGGTTTCGGACGATTCTGAACCTGTTCATCGTATGGGTTATGACATCGGTGTGGCATGGTACGTCGGTCAACTTTTTCCTATGGGGCATGCTTTTGTTTGCAGTGATCGCCATAGAGAAAATGATGTCCCTTGGAAAAAAGACCGGCTTAAAAACAGAACGTAAAAATGGAATAGTAACGATTTTGAAGCATATCTATGTATTACTGGTAATCGGGATTTCCTGGGTATGCTTCGCCATAACAGATCCGAATCAGCTGATGACCTATCTGGGAAGGATGTTTGGCATCCTTCCGGGTATTTCCGTAAATCACATGGTATTCCGGAATGCCTGCATGAAATACGGTGTTACCATCCTGATTGGTATGTTTATGTGTACGGGCTGGGCCCATAGATTCTATAAAAAAGCAAAGGACAACTGGCTTGGAATGATTCTTTTGACAGCTTTGTTCTGGATGTGCATATGGTATTTGATCGTTGCCGGAAATAATCCTTTTTTATATTTTAGATTTTGAGAGCATTTTATATTATAGATTTGAGTAATGATAGATTTTGAGGTACATAGGAATGAAGAAATGGAAATCATTTCGTTATATTGTTTTTTTATGCATTGGTGGAATGATTTTTTCAACCATGATGGGCTATACTGCTGCAATCAGGCAAATGTTTTTTCCGGATCTTCTGCATCAGGAAAAAGAAAACAGGTTCTTTCTGGAGAAATTTGCAGAGGAACTTACAGCGAATATACAGGGAGAAAAGAATAGGATCGATGGAGTAAATGGAATCGGAGAAATAGATGGCATTGGGGAAAAGGATGGAGCCGGAGAAACAGATGCCACCGGAGAAGAAATCGGGACGGAAGAAGTAGATGACGGGCAGGAGAACCAGAAAAGCGGTGGCAGGGTGGTTTTGGGAGAAGCCGGAGAGAATTATTTTGATGATGCAGTATTTATAGGAGATTCCCGGACCGTTGGCTTATATGAATATGGTGGGCTGGACAGTGCTACTTTCTATTGTTCTTCCGGTATGACCCTTACCGGAGTGTTTGGACCGCCGAACCGCCATTTTAAGGATGGAAACTGGAAGGAAAATATTGCGGATTCTTTACAGGAAAATTCTTTCAAAAAGGTTTATATTATGATTGGAATCAATGATATGGGAACCGGTGATCTGGACTATTTTACCCAGCATTATGAGGAAATGGTTTCGCAGATACGTGTGTGGCAGCCGGATGCGGTTATTTTTGTCCAGAGTATCATGAATGTGACCGAAGAAAGATCCAATAAAGGCGATTATATCAATAATGAAGGAATCAACGAAAGAAACCGCATCCTGCAGGAAATGGATAACGGAAAAGATATTTTCTATCTGGATATCAACAGTGTAGTGTGCGATGAAAATGGTAACCTGAATGCAGAGTATACTTCTGATGGGGTACATTTATATGCAAAATATATCTATTTGTGGACCGATTATCTGAAAAGTCATGCTGCAATAGAGAAATAGGATAAAAGCGCAGGGAGGGATACTTGTGAATGTATATACCTTAAGTGGATTGATTGCATTTATATTGTTCGGTATGGGACTTGTGGCGCTTGAATTCGGCAGGGAAAATTATCTGGAAAACAAGCAGTCAAGAAGTGGAAAAGCAATGTTTCGTATCTGTATCTGTGTGTTCTTCTGGGATGCCGGATATGCCTGGATGAGTATATGCTTTGATGACAATTTTGCCTATATCCCACGTGCAATTGCATTGATGGCCATAACATTTTACATATATTATGTTTTGAAATATGTTGCAATCGTGGCAGGATATCCGCAAAAGAAACTGAATGGTTTCCTTGTAGCATATATCACGGTTTCCATAATTGCATGGATCAGAATCCTTCTGCCGGATGCGGTTACCTTTGTTACCACCCCATGGGGATACTGGTATATCAGTAAAATGTCCTGGGCAAGAATCTGCCAGTTCGCGTGTATTCTGGTGGGAATCGGACAGTATTATCTGATTCTTATCTATGGAAAGAAACATACCTTAAGGAAACGAGAACAGTATGTACTGGACAAATTTGGTTGGTTTGGACCGATTCTTTTTGTAGGATATACTTTTGATACATTGATTCCAAGTGTGTTTCATATACCGGCTCTGCCCGGAAGCTGTATCAGTGCCTTTTTGTCGGTTATGATTTTATTCCATATTTCCCGTACCAATAAAACCTTTGGTGCAACCAGGACGAACATATCGGAATATGTTTTCCGGGATGTAAACATTCCTGTTATGGTTACAGACAGTAACGGATATATCGTTCTTTTCAATGAAGCTACCAAGAGTTACCTGGAGCGGGAAGAGGATGAACTATATGCCAGAAAAATAGAGGATTTTTTTGAAGCTTTTACCAGTGAACTGGTAAGAGTATATGGCTCAGACCGAAAATGCAAACTGGACAGGACTATGGTAAAAGACCAGTTTCATGAGCTGCTTTATACCATCTGCTTTGTACAGGATATGACCCAGGAACTGGAGAATATGGAAAAACTGGAGGAAAGCCGGAAACTGGCAGAGGAGGCCAATAAAGCAAAAAGCAATTTCCTGGCCAACATGAGCCATGAGATCAGGACTCCAATGAATGCCATTATCGGCATGAGTGAGATTATCCTGCAGGAAAAGAATCTTCCGGAAAAGACAATATCCCAGGTGAATGAAATCCATATAGCCAGCAACAGTTTGTTGGGACTGATCAATGATATTCTGGATATTTCAAAGATTGAAGCTGGCAAATACGAACTGATACCAGCCGATTTTGAAGTGGCATCTCTGATCAATGATGTAAGCTGCATCATCAGCGTTCGTGTACAGGATACCAATACCAGATATGAACTGAATGTGGATCCGACCATGCCTGGCAAATTATGGGGCGATGAGGTCCGGGTAAGGCAGATTCTTTTGAACATTCTGGGAAACGCTTCCAAATATACAGAGAAGGGATCCATTACGCTTACCGCCGGGTGGAATCATGATGAAAAGGATACCAGGATTTTCTTTGATGTGAAAGATACCGGGATAGGGATAAAACCGGAAAACATGGAATACATTTTTGGAGAATTTAATCAGGTCGACACCAGGAGAAACCGCAATATACAGGGAACCGGTCTGGGACTTTCCATCAGCAAGCGTCTTGCAGAGATGATGGATGGCGAGATAACGGTGGAAAGTGAGTATGGAAAAGGAAGTACGTTCCATATCGTGCTGGGACAGCAGATAAAGGAGTATGTGGCGATTGGAGAAGATACCGTCAAAGCATTGCAGAACAACCAGTATACAACGACTTCTTATCAAAGCAGGATTCAGATCATACCCCGTCCGGATGCAAGAGTACTGATTGTAGACGATATGAAACTGAACCTGATGGTGGCCAGCGGCATGATGAAAAACTATGGGA
>JBJENT010000135.1:0-13482 GCA_051880335.1 Lachnospiraceae bacterium | reverse complement strand
AATTCATCTCACCACCTGCAGAGGTGGGAGAATTCTTGCTTGTTTCATGTTAAAAAGAAATATAACTCGGAAAACAAAAAAGACAAAAGACGAAACGTTTAAACTCAAACACCGGCATAAAGCCGGTGTTTTTTACTGTTTTGGATTGTTTTTCAGATAAGCGTCAGAAAGGCGCCAAGATTTCCACGTTTGCCCTGACTGGCTCTGTGGGAAAATAAAAATTCCGGATTACAACAGGTACAGATGTCTGTCACTTCAATATGTTCTGCCAAAATCCCTGATTCCAACATGATCTGCCGGTTTGCTTCCCAAAGATTCAGCTGATATTTACCCGGAATGGTGGGATAAAAAAGACCGGACCAAAGAGATTCCGGAAAGGCCTCTTTCACACACTCTATCACATCTTCACTGACTTCGTAACAGCTCTGGCAGATAGACGGACCGATAGCTGTATACATATCTGCCGGATTGGAACCATATTGTTCCTGCATCATCCGGACCGTCTTTTTACCAATCTTCTGAACTGTTCCTCTCCAACCGGAATGCGTCATGCCGATAGCTTTTTTTACCGGATCTACAAAAAACAGTGGTACACAGTCTGCAAAAAAGGTGCCAAGCACAATTCCTTTTTGATTCGTGATCAGCCCATCCACATCATGATAATCCTTGGGATATATGGTGCCCTTTCCCATATCCTCCGCTCCCACCACACGAATGTTGTCCGTATGAGTCTGGTCGGAACATACAAAACAGGATACATCACTGTCTAAGCATGCTGCTATCCTGCGATAATTTTCATCCACCGCTTCCTTTTCATCCCCTCTGGTATAGCTCAGATTCATGGATGAAAATATCCCCTGGCTGACTCCACCTATTCTGGTGGAAAAAAGGTGCTTCACACATCCGGTATTCTCCAGCCCAGGAAATGTAATATAGGCGATTTCGTCCTCTTTATATGGTTTCTTTTGGATATGACAGACCTGATCAGACCCTTTTCTTTTTATCATAAATTTCTCCATGTAGGTATTATTCCTTCTACTTTCTCCATTGATAGGGAAATGCATTGGGTATCCACTTAATATGATGATCGCAGATAGAGATCACATCAAATCGAAAGGGTGCGTATTCCCCAAGGTGATGTATCATCCTGTAATAATCTGCCACCTTACATATTTTGGACTGCTTTCGATAATCAACTGCTTCCTGTGGGACTCCCATCGCTTCAGAGCTGCGGTATTTCACTTCAAAAAAGACAATAACGGAATGATCTTTTGCAATCAGATCAATTTCACCCAGTCTGCAGCGAAAATTACTTTCCAGAATCCGCAGTCCCTTTGATTCCAGGTATCTGGCAGCCATGTTCTCATATTCTGTACCTACCTGTCGATTATTCTTTGGCTCCTGTCCTTTGTTAACAGTTTCCTTTCTTCTATTCATAGACTCCTTTCTCTCTCCGGGTCTTTGAATGAAAGAATGGTGCATCTTGTAATAATGCTATTACTTCCTCATCTTTGCTTTAATCTTATCCATGGCATCCACAAACACAAGAATTTCAGCAACTACCTCATACAATTCCGGTGGAATCATATCTCCTATATCCAGACGGGATAAGGTATCTGCCAGCTGGTCATCCTGATGCAGTGGTACATGAGCTTCTTTTGCTTTTTCTATGATTTTTTCCGCCAGAGCACCCTTGCCCGATGCTATGATCTTTGGGGCTTCTTCATTGGGATCATATTCCAGGGCAATGGCGGTCTTCGGCTTCTGATTCTTTTCATTTCCAGGCATCGTCTAACAAACCTTTCTTGTATTCAAATACATATATCACCTTATTCATGTATATCGTCTCATGTACGTCGTCGCATGCACATATCATATTTTAGGCACGCACATCGAAGGACGTGTAGGAAATCACCGTGTCCTTTTTCTCAATTCCTCGAATCTTCGATATCCCATCTGCATCCTCAGAGAAATCGTGACGCTTTACTTCCGTATTTAAGTGATATCCTTTTTTCTCCAGTCTGGCACTAAGCAGATCCATATGCTGCTCCAGGAAATCCAGGATAGATTCATTCTCCAGCATGAACTGGGTGGAAACATTCTGGTCTTTCAATTTTACATAGATATCCATATTTCCCAGATTCTGCATTTCCAGATGCAGAAGTGCACTGCAGCTTCCGTCTTCTGATACTCTGCTGCTTTTTCTGGAATATACATATAGATCTCCATGGGCATTTTCCATAGAAGCTTTGAGTGGAATCTGTAAATAAGGGAATGCCTGGTTGACAGATTCCATAAATTGAAGATTCTGCTGAATGGAATTCACTGCTTTTCCTGCAGAAGTATCCATTTTATCATGGGTTCCAAGAAAATCCTGCAGTTTTTGTGACTGTTCTGATATTTTTCTATACAGCTCTTTTACAAGTTCTTTTTCTGCAAAATCTTCCGGTTTTATTGTCCATTCATCCGATAAGGATTTTTTCAGTAAGCCCACAGCAGTTTTGGAAAGGCTCTCGAATTTATCAAACAGATTTTTCTCCTGTTCCAGATCCGGTGTTTCCTTTAACTGTTTTATAGCCTGAAGAAGTTCTTCCAGCTGTCCTTTTACCTGATTGGTGGTAACGACGTGGGTTTCGCTTTGTGATAAAGACTGCTCCTGAACTTTCTGCTGAACAGAATCCTCCTGCATTATTCCATCTTGCTGCCCTGTAATCCCATTTTGCTGCTGCATGGTATTGCTTTCCTGCTCTGCTATACCATTTTGCAGTTCTGTTGCAGCACCGGTCTGTTCTGCCCCGGGTTCCATTTGTAACGCTTCTAAAATCTCCTGCCCATCGGAAAGAATGATTTTTGTTTCCTGATTCGGAAGCAGACCCAGCATCTCTTTCAGAAAGGCGGCTCCTTCTTCAATCTGTCCATCCCCGGAAAAGTTCTGCAGAATATTCATCATACCGGCTGAAAAATCTTCCATGGTATAAAGCAGCTGGTGCTGCATATTCTGGACTGCTTCAAAACCTGCTATGTTGGCACTATTTATTTCCATTCCCATGGCACTTAGACGAACAATGGTATCCGGCGATGCTTCCGGAAATGCGGACACCTGTTTACCCATACTCCATAAGCTGTTTCTATCAATTGACATTCCCTCGTCCATCATGCTCTTTACCATTTGCATATTGGACTGGGTAAGGGGCATACCAGCAGCTTTCAGAGCACCTGCCACTGCATTTTCATCTGCAGACAAATTGGTGTGCAGCGGACTAAGCAGTACTTTTCCATTGTCATTGCTTTTTACTTCAAAAAGCAGACTCTTTCCTGCTGAAACATCAATGCTTCCTTCTAATTTTGCACCTAATTCCACACCATTCCCCATATCCAGCAGAATCTGTGCACCATTTATGGCTTTCACCTGCCCGCTGATGGTCTGCCCCACCCGAAGACTGTCCAGCACCATGGCAGTATGCATATTTTTTGCAACATGAGAAACAGATGCCGCATTTGCCGCATCTGTCTGGTTCGTACTTTCTGAATTTACTCTTGCTAAAATTCCTGCCAATGATACATTCATATTTTTCTTATTCCATGAAATTCTTTATAAAGGATCTTCTATGGATGGGGGTGGGGCCATATTTACGAATTGCCTCAATATGCTGGGAAGATCCATATCCTTTATTGGATGCAAATCCATACTCCGGAAATACCTCATCATACTGCACCATCAACCGGTCCCTTGTTACTTTTGCAACAATACTTGCCGCCGCAATGGATATGCTTTTGGCATCCCCTTTGATAATCGGAATCTGCTTTATTTCCACTTCCGGTATGGTAACCGCATCGTTTAACAAAAGATCCGGCTGCGGATCCAGCTTACGGATAGCTTCCCTCATGGCTTCGTAGGTTGCCTGTAAAATGTTGATCTCATCAATACGCTCCGGTGAATTATATCCGATACCGACTGCTATGGCCTGCTCCATAATCTGATCATATAGTTCTTCTCTCTTTTTTTCGGATAATTGTTTGGAATCATTTATATATAAAATGGAACAATCCTTTGGCAAAATTACCGCTCCTGCCACTACCGGCCCTGCAAGGGGTCCTCTGCCCACTTCATCGATTCCGCAAATGTATGTATATGCCGCATTTTCCGTCTCATATCGTTTCATTTGACGGGTACGCAGAATTTCCTTTTGATATGCTTCCAGACGCTTTTTTGCACTGAGGATCATTTTCCGGACACCATTTCGGTCATCCTGTTCATAGAAAGAACAAAGTCCCGCTATTTCGTCTATAGAAGCTTTTGTAAATTTTTCTTTAATCTCTCCTATTTTTTCCATGGGTATCCCTTTTCACTGGTGTCTCAATTTACCAAACTTGCCGAAAGGATAAATCCGAACCCAGGCTTTCCCGATAAGTTCTGACCTTTTCACATTTCCAACCAGCTCCGTTCTGCTGTCCGTGCTGTTATTCCGGTTATCTCCCATCACGAAATACTCATCTTCTCCCAGTGTGATCGGTTCGATTGCCCTTCCTGGATCTTTGATCACTTCCAAACCATAGCTTTCGTGGAGCACTTCTCCATTAATATAAATCACACCGTCAGTATCAATTTGCACAATCTCTCCCGGCAAACCGATAATCCGTTTGATATAATATGTATCTTCTTCATATTGGAACGGAAATACAACAATATCAAACCTTTTCGGGTCACTGAACCGGTAGGAAATCTTATCTACAATCAAGTTATCTCCATGCTGCAACGTGCTTTCCATGGAACTTCCGTTTACTTCCGTTCTCTGTCCTACAAAGGTAATAATAAGATAAGTTACAATTAAAACACTGAGCAAATATAAACTGGTACTCAATATTTCTTTTAAAACGCTTTTCATGTCTATTCTCCAATCCTGCTATATTTCCGGTACTTCCAAAGAAATACGTCCAAGTCTTCCTGCTCTGAAATCATCCATCAGCAGGTAAGCTGCCTTTTCTGTATCCAGTTCTTCTCCTTTTTTCAGGCATCCTCTGCTTCTGGCAATACAGCGCAATATCTCATACGCATCTTCCTTTTCCGGCCAGGCAATGCTTTCCGAAGCATACCTGTTCTGTAAGGTTCCCGGATATAATTCAGTCAGCAGACGGATCAGATCCACTGCCATCTCTTCCATCTGCACTACTTCATCATTCATGGAACCGATGAGTGCCAGTTTTAGTCCAACTGACTGATCTTCAAATTTGGGCCATAAAATTCCCGGTGTATCTAATAGTTCCAGTGTCTTATTCAGCTTAATCCACTGTTTTCCCTTGGTTACACCCGGTTTATTCCCGGTTTTTGCACAGGCTTTTCCGGCAAAAGAATTGATAAAGGTGGATTTTCCCACATTGGGGATTCCAACCACCATAGCCCTGACCGGCCTGTTGATGATACCACGCTTTCTGTCTCGTTCTATTTTTTCCTTACAGGCTTCCTGTACAATCCCATGTATTGCCTTGATTCCACTTCCGCTTTTGGAATTGATTTCCACAACAAAAGCATCTGTTTTTTGAAAATATTCCATCCATTTTTTGTTTGCTTTCGGATCTGCCAAATCAGATTTATTCAGCAATACAATACGTGATTTATTTCTTCCCAGCGTATCAATATCCGGATTTCGGCTGGATAACGGAATTCTGGCATCTACCAGTTCGATGATCAGATCAATTAGTTTGATATTTTCTTCCATCATTCTCCTGGCTTTTGTCATATGCCCGGGATACCACTGATAATTCATATATCGACTCCTTTTTCGTTAACTTTCTGTCTCTACTTGTCTCAATGTTTATTGTTCCGCCAAGCCGGTTATTTTATAAGTCCCATGCCATCCGGCCCGCCAGCCATATGAAACCAGGCTTTTCCGACAATACTGCTTTCCATGACTGTTCCAATATTGGCAGAGCGGCTGTCTTCACTGTTATTACGATTATCTCCAAGAACAAAATATTCATCCTCGCCCAACAGTATGCCACTGGTCGCAATTCCACCGTCTTCTATCATATCAAAGGAATCATCTTCTTCATAAAAGTATCCGTCAATTAAAATTCTGCCATCCTGAATGGTAATCTTTTCTCCCGGCATTCCAATGATTCTTTTTACATAATAGTGCATGTTTTCATTTCCGTTTGGCCTAAATACAACCACATCCCCACGCTTTGGGTTCGATGCCATATAGACAAACCGATTGATCAGAACACTTTGACCATTATAGAGACATGGCTCCATGGAGGAACCGATCACACTTGTCTTCATGCCAAAGGAATAAGAAAAAACAAATGCAACTAATACAGCAAGTACAAAAAGAAAAAACCAGCTGAATATCTCTTTCAGCACGCTGGGACTGATTTTTTTGCGCTTCTTATAAAAATGAAGTCCTTTACTTCTTCTGGACATATCCTATCCTCATATTTTCCGCTGCCTTTATTCAGCTTTCGCTGCTTGTTGTTCTGCTTCGCAGAACTGTTTTCTCGTTAATCAGTGCAGAAAAACAAATAGCACTTCGTGCTGCTTGTTTTTCTCTGCACTGATTATATCACAAAAAGGGCCATTACAACTGTAACAGCCCTTCTTTCTTCTAAAAAAATTATCTAACAACTTCTTTAACTTTTGCTTTCTTACCTACACGGTCTCTTAAGTAGAACAGTTTAGCTCTTCTTACTTTACCTTTTCTTACTACTTCAATTTTTTCAACGTTTGGAGAATGTAATGGCCATGTTTTTTCTACGCCGATACCGTTGGAAGATTTTCTAACAGTAAAGGTTTCACGATTGCTTCCGCCCTGAATTTTGATTACAGTACCTTCAAAAATCTGAATTCTTTCACGGTTACCTTCTTTGATTTTACCATGTACTCTTACAGTATCACCTACGTTAAACTGATCAACAGTTTCCTTTAACTGTGCTGCTTCGATTTCTCTAATAATATCGCTCATTTTTGCCTCCTTATTTATTCGGATGTTCTTAATACACTTCGTAACAGAGGACCATCTCATATTCGCAACGTTGATATTTTACTACATATAACCAAGAAATGCAAGCTGTTTTTTAGACTTCCTGCGTTTTGTGTTTTCTGCGTTTCTTCTTTTCTACCACCGGATGTTCTCTCTCATAGATTTCATACAGATCCGGACGCCTTTGTCTGGTACGCTCCTTCGACTGTTCCAGTCTCCACGCATCCACTTTGGCATGATCTCCACTGAGTAAAATAGCCGGTACCTTTTTGTCCATCCAGGTTTCCGGCCTGGTATACTGGGGATATTCCAACAGATTATCATAAAAGCTTTCGGTTTCTCCGGATTCCTGATTGCTGAGCACCCCGGGGACCATTCTGGAAATCGCATCGATCATAACCATGGCAGGAAGTTCGCCCCCTGTCAGCACATAATCACCGATGGATACATAATCGGTTACGATCTCTTCCAATACCCGTTCGTCGATCCCCTCGTAATGTCCGCATAAAAAGATCAAATCTTCTTCCATGGCAAACTCTCTCGCCATAGACTGTTTAAAAACAGAGCCCTGAGGCGTCACATAAATCACTCGCGGCTTTTTCTCTCCGGCCTGATTCATATCAATTCCAGCGTGATTCATATCGTCTCCAGCCTGATCACCTTTCTTTCGCTCCCCGATCTTTTTTAACACTTCCAGATACGTATCATATACCGGCTGTGCCTGCATCAGCATACCGGCACCACCTCCATAAGGATAATCATCCACTTTCTTATGTTTATCCAAAGTATAGTCCCGGATATTCCATGCGTCGATTGCAATATGACCATTTTGTATCGCACGTCCAATGATACTGGTCTGCAAACCCTGCATAACCATGTCAGGGAACAATGTTAATATATGAAAATTTGTCATAGAAACATCTCCCGGATTTTATCTGTTCAAATCGAGCAATCCATCCATGACATGGATTGTCATCTTCCTGTTTTCCATATCAATTTTTTTAATACAATCCTTGATGGCTGGCAGCAATATCTTCTCTCCGGACGGTGTTTCCATCTCATACACATCATTTGCGCCGGTTTCGAAAATATCTGTGATAACCCCAAGCATATTGTCTGCTTCATCATACACCTGTAGTTCCATCAGATCCGCTTTGTAATACTCATCCTTTTTTAATGGGCCGGATTGTTCTCTGGTAATCCAAAGGGTTTTATTTCTTAGTTTTTCCGCTTCGTCCATATTCTCTATCCCTGCAAACTTCAGAATCACAAGATTCTTAAAGAATTTTACAGACTGAATATCCATTACTTTTTCTTCCTTACCGGTATCTAATATTACTTTTCCAATCTTTTTAAATTTTTTTGGCTCATCTGTGGTAGGAAATACCTTTACTTCACCATGCACACCATGGGCTGATGTTACTACGCCGATTTGGAATTTATCCTGCATCTTTTTACCCTTTCCCTGCACACACCTATTATATCGTACAAGAGGTATGGTACATGAAACAAAAGGCACTCTGCAATAGAGTGCCTTTTACCAGTTTCTAGTCAGCTTAGACGATTTCTACGTCTACTCTCTTATTGTCCTTGGAGGAAGCTGCTTTTACAACGGAACGGATTGCTTTTGCGATTCTGCCCTGCTTTCCGATTACCTTGCCCATATCTGCAGCTGCCACGTGAAGTTCAATGGTAATATTTTTACCTTCACCTTTTTCGGTTACTACAACTTCTTCCGGATTTTCAACGAGTGCTTTTGCAATAACTTCAACTAATTCCTTCATAATCCACCTCCAAAAGAAGAATTCTAACTACAACATTATCGAACTATTATTTTTCGATACCGGCTGCTTTTAAAATCTTCTCTACAGTGGCTGTAGGCTGTGCACCATTTGCCAACCATTTTTTAGCCAGTTCTTCATTTACAGTAAATGTACTTGGGTCTGTACCTGGATTGTAAGTACCGATCTCTTCAATGAATCTACCGTCTCTTGGGCTTCTGCTGTCAGAAACAACAATTCTGTAGAAAGGTGCTTTTTTCTGTCCCATTCTTTTTAATCTCATTTTTACCATGATAATTTCCTCCGTATCACTTTTTAATAATATATGTTAAGAAATCCTATCCTTTTTATATCGGATATATCTCAAAACGCACTGTGTTATAACTATTACTCCAACAGGATTCCATCTGTTTTAAAAAGGAAAACCTTTTCGGCCAAGACCGCCCATCATGCCGCCAAAACCGCCTCGTCCTTTTTTGCCCATCATACCCTGCATCTGCTTCATCATCTTCTGACTCTGCTCAAATTGTTTTACAAAACGGTTTACCTGTGCAATATCCACACCGGCACCTTTTGCAATTCTATGTTTTCTGCTGGGATTTAGAAGCTTGGGATTCTGTCGTTCTTTCTTTGTCATACTAAGTACAATTGCTTCGTTCTTAGCCAGTTCCTTTTCATCAATCATGGAACCAATATCCATCTTGCCACCCATACCGGGCATCATGGAAAGAAGACTTCCGAGGCCACCCATATTGCGCATCTGCTTCGTGCTTTCCAGATAATCTTCGAAATCGAATTTCCCCTTCTTCATCCTGGCAGCCATTTCTTTTTCTTTATCTTCATCTATCTGTATATTGTTCTGTGCTTTCTCAATCAGAGAAAGTACATCACCCATGCCAAGGATTCTGCCTGCCATTCGGTCCGGGTAAAACTGTTCCAGATCCGATAGCTTTTCACCCATACCAACATACAGAATAGGTTTCCCGGTCACTGCCTTTACAGAGAGTGCAGCACCGCCTCGTGTATCACCATCCATCTTGGAAAGGATGACACCGTCAATACCAACTTTTGTGTCAAATTCTGCAGCAACATTTACTGCATCCTGACCAGTCATGGCATCTACAACCAAAAGTGTCTGGTGCACAGCGACATTTGATTTAATTTCCTGTAATTCAGCCATCATTTCTTCATCAATATGAAGTCGACCGGCGGTATCCAGGATCACCACGTTATGTCCATTTTTAGAGGCATGTTCCACTGCCGCTTTTGCGATATTAACAGGCTTCTGGGAATCCCCCATGGAGAATACATCTACCTGCTGTTTTTCCCCATTAATCTGGAGCTGTTTGATTGCTGCCGGTCTATATACGTCACAGGCAACCAAAAGTGGCTTTTTGCCCTTTAATTTGAACTTTCCGGCAAGCTTTGCAGTCGTGGTTGTTTTACCGGCACCCTGCAGACCACACATCATAATAACGGTGATGGATTTTCCAGGCTGAAACGTAATTTCTGTTGTCTCGGAACCCATAAGGGCGGTCATTTCTTCGTTTACGATCTTAATAACCATCTGCCCCGGATTCAGTCCGTTCATAACGTCTGCACCGATTGCTCTTGCTTCCACAGCCTTGACGAACTGTTTCACCACCTTGAAGTTAACATCTGCTTCCAGCAGAGCCATTTTTACTTCTTTCAGTGCTGCTTTTACATCTTCTTCTGTCAAACGACCTTTGCTTCGAAGATTTTTAAATACATTTTGAAGTTTATCGGTTAAACTTTCAAAAGCCATGTAATACTCCTTAGAAACCACATTGATAAAGCTATGCAACGTATGACAACATATGGCATAATGCTTTATTCAATTGATTAGAAACTTTCATTTAATGTTGCAGCAAGCTGCTGAATCTTTTCAATCTGCTCTCTGCAGGCACTTTCCGGCAGCTCTTTACTGCTTTCTGCCAGATGATCTATCTCACGAAGGGTTTTCTTCGCATCTGTAAATTTCTGAACCAAATGTAATTTATCTTCATAAGACTGAAGCAGCTTATTGCATCTTTGTATCAGATCATGGACTCCCTGTCTGCTGATCCCGTATTCTTCAGCAATCTCAGATAAAGACATGTCCTGATATACTGCTTCTTCATAAATCTGTTTTTGATGTTCTGTCAGGAGTTCTCCGTAAAAATCATAGAGAAGTCCCTGCTCTACAATATTTTCCATAAAAAACTCCTTCAATTTGACTACCTTTGCTATATTACAATACAAGAAAACAGGTGTCAAGTATTTTTTCTTGACACCCGAAAACATTTTTTTCTTGACACTTGAGAAAAACTCTACAATCTCTCACTAAAATAGCTCTTATACCCTTCTCCGAATATCTCTGTTGCATCCGTCACAATCATAAATGCTTCTGTATCTTCTTCTTTTACGATTTCCTGTGCTTTGGGTGACAGAGGCTTTCTCATAACACAGATGATTACTTTTTTATCCACTCCACTGAAACCACCTTGTCCATTGACAAAAGTAACTCCAATCCCCAGATCCTGCAAAAGACGACTGGCGATTGCATCCGACTTATCACTGATGATATAAATCATCTTTGCTCCGTCGCGCCCATACAGTACCAGATCCATCATGAGAGAACTGGTTATAATAGCAATGGTGGCATACAGTGCGATTTCAATATCCCGAAACAGGATCGCAGATACGATTACAACGCAGGCATCTATCATCAGATACAATCTTCCAGTTTTCAGGTAGGGGTATCTCCGTTTCAGGGTTTTGACTACAATATCGATTCCACCGGTGGTGGCTCCTGCTTTCATGATCAGAGCCATGGATGTAGCTACAATCGTTGCGCCGGATAAGGCTGCCAGCATTTTGTCCTGGGTAATGGGTTGATATACGGATATGACATTCATAAAAGCGGAAGAAAGTATCGTGCAGTATGTGGTAGAAACCATAAATCGTACTCCAAATTTCCATAATCCCAGTATCAAAATCGGAATATTCAAGATCAGTACCCAGGTACCTGTTCCCAGACCGGTCAATCTGTTTAAAATGATGGATATACCGGTCACTCCTCCTGGTGCCAGATTATTAGGATCCAAAAACAGACTGATTCCCACTGCATAACCAAAGGAAAAGACCGTTATCATCACATATTTATAAATTAGTTTTGCAATTGCTTTACATTTCTTTTTCATCATACACTCTTTCCTGTTTTTTCTTACAAAAATATCTCTATACAGTAATTATTTACTCCACAAATTTTTCTATTACTGTGCCATAGAAATTTTCTTCTAATACACAGTAATGTACGCATCATCCATTTTAGAAACGAAAAATCCACATAAAATATGCGGATTTTTCTGATACGCCTTTCAAAGCAAAGATTTCATGGTCTTTATTTCGGAAAGCTCTTATATATTGGTTGTAGTTAACCTGGGCTGATACCCATTATTCTGCAGTGCTTCTATAATCTTGTTTTTGTGCTCTGTTCCAAATGCCTCCAGAGTAATGCGAAGTTCCACAGCAGCACTTCTGTTGGTTGATACAAACTGGTTGTGTTCCAGTTTGATGACGTTGCCGCTCTGTTCCGCAATGATACCGGAAACTCTGCAAAGTTCACCCGGTTTATCCGGTAAAAGAACAGAAACGGTAAAAATACGATCCCGGAAAATGAGTCCCTGCTGAACTACAGAAGACATGGTGATCACATCCATATTTCCGCCGCTCAGGACAGAAACGATTCTCTTATCCTTCATATCCAGATGTTTGATGGCTGCCACAGTTAGGAGACCGGAATTTTCGATGACCATTTTATGATTTTCTACCATATCCAGGAAAGATACCACCAGTTCTTCATCCTCGATGGTGATAATATCATCCAGATTTTTCTGAATATATGGGAAAATTTTAGAACCGGGAGTTTTTACTGCTGTACCGTCTGCAATGGTAGATACCTTAGGCAGAGTCAAAACCTTTCCTGCCTTCAGGGATTCCTGCATGCAGTTGGCCCCAGCAGGTTCTACACCGATCACTTTAATCTTGGGATTCAAAAGTTTTGCCAGAGTGGAAACACCGGTTGCCAGTCCGCCACCGCCGATTGGAACCAGGATCACATCGACCAGTGGAAGCTCTTTGAAAATCTCCATGGCAATGGTACCCTGACCGGTTGCCACAGCCAGATCATCAAAAGGATGTACAAAGGTATAACCCTTTTCCTCTGCCAGCTGATAAGCATAAGCACAAGCTTCGTCATAAACATCCCCATGAAGCACTACTTCTGCTCCATAGCTCTTGGTACGGTTTACTTTAATCAGTGGTGTGGTAGTAGGCATCACAATCACAGCCTTTACACCATAACACTGTGCTGCATAAGCCACGCCCTGGGCATGATTACCTGCAGATGCAGTGATCAGTCCTTTTGCTCTTTCTTCATCAGATAATGTACTTAATTTATAGTAAGCGCCTCTTACTTTGTAGGCACCGGTAAACTGCATGTTTTCCGGTTTTAAATAAACTCTGTTTCCACTTTGCTTACTAAGAAAATCACTGTAAACAAGCTTTGTTTCCAATGTGACTTTTTTTACCTCTTCAGAAGCCTCCTCAAACTTCTCAAGTGTTAACATTTTTTCGCTCATTTCTATTCTCCTCAAATTTCGTAAATTATATTTACTCTGCATCAGTTTTCACATCAAATAATGCATCTACAAAGGTATCTG
>JBJENT010000134.1:0-13486 GCA_051880335.1 Lachnospiraceae bacterium | reverse complement strand
ATTAACGTCCTCAAATAACGCTTTTTTTCCAAGACGTAATGTGACATTATTAGCCTGAATCATTATGTTTCCTCCAATTTACTTACTGTTTTCCAGTTTGCTTACTGTTTCTTCCATTCTATATGTGGATATCAGTATCTACTTAATAAATAGGTGTTTTCTTTGCCACAATATATTATACATAAACAGGGATGTTTTTCAAGGGAAAAGCGGAAAGGTATGTTTATATAGCATTTTTGACGCAAAAATATAATGCTATAAGTAGTAGGTAAAGTGTAAAAGATTTTTTGGTAAAGTTTAAAAATTTTTCGTGGGATTTACAGAAAAACATGCTATACTATACAAGGGCTCATAGAATGAGGAGACGGAAAAGATGATCAATGAGATATTACAAAACCAGATTCTGATCTGCGGATGTCTGGGGTGGGGAATTGCCCAGATACTGAAGACGATAATATATGCCGGAATCAATAAAAAAATTGATTGGAAAAGGCTTTTTGGAGATGGTGGGATGCCGAGCGGACATTCCGCTACAGTTACTGCTATGGCAGTTCGGTCTTTTCTGATATACGGGGCAGGGTCTTTCGAGTTTGCGGTTACTTTTATGCTGGCTATTATCGTTATGCATGATGCCATGGGAGTTCGTCAGGAAACCGGAAAGCAGGCGAAGATCATAAAGGATCTGGCTTCTTTCATGGAGTCCCTGGGAAGAGATATCACGGATGAGGAAAAACTGAAGGAATTTGTGGGTCATACACCGTTGCAGGTGACTGCAGGTGCGATCATCGGTGCTCTGGTGGCACTGCTGTTACCGTGATAGGTGCTTTGGTTGTGCTGTTGTTACCGTGATAGGTACTTTGGTTGTATTGCTGTTACCGTGATAGGTGCTTTGGTTGCACTGTTGTTAACGAGATAGATACTTTATTTGTGTGTAAAAGGATTGGAATTCATAATGTTAGAAAAATCTGAGTTTTCTTTTTTGAAACCCGGTAAAGAAGTTTTATTGGGAAATCGAAATAAGTATACCATATTGGGCCTGTCTATTATGGCTGTTCATGTTTTGTATGCAGCGACGTTTTCTTATGTGAAAATCGTTCCACTGGCTGTGTACAATATTTTGTCAGTTCTTTTTTATCTTTATTTTTCCTTTGTAATTGTAAGAAGAAATCAATATTTTCTGATCTATCTTACTGCGGTACTGGAGGTGTGTTTTTGCGCGACTTTTTCTACCTTGCTGCTGGGAACGTATTGGGGTTTTATGTTTTATACGGTATCTCTGGTTCCGATTGTTTTCTATCTGGCATATACACTGCCGGGATTGGGAAAATACAGATGGCTGCCGGAAATCTCTTCGGTAGGAGTTGCTGTATTATACATAGGAATCGATTTATATTCTGATACACACGCACCTTTATACGAAGGTGAAATATCCAGAAGACTGATACACTTTTTTCACTATTTTGACATAGGAATCGCGTTTCTTTTACTGCTTCTCTTTTCCTGGCTCTTTGCTTATGAAGTTCAGCGCATGCAAAAGGATTTACAGAAAGAAAACCGGCATCTGGAGGAAATTGCCAAAATGGATCCGCTTACGCTTCTGCTAAACCGCAGAGGCTGTGATATGTATTTCAAAAGCTGGATGCTCAGGGCAGAAACCGAAGGGATGGTTTTCTCTGTGGTCATGGCGGATGTAGATGATTTTAAGCAGATCAATGATAGATATGGGCATATCGAAGGAGATAACGTGCTTCGGATGATTTCTAAAACGATCCGAAATAATATCCGGGAAAGCGACATGGCATTCCGCTGGGGAGGCGAAGAATTCCTGATACTGATCAGTGCGGATAAAGAAAAGACCATAGAGACTGCACTCAGAATCCGGAAAGAGATCGAAGCAGGCATAATAAGAATCGCAGATGATGATGTACATGTGACAGCAACCATGGGAATCGCCACCTATCAGAAAGGAATCACCGTACAGGAGCTGATCCGGCAGGCGGACGATAAAATGTATGAAGGAAAGATGAATGGAAAGAACGGGGTGTTCTTTTGACGATTACAAACGAAAGTGTATGTTTTGTTCCGATTCAAAGTGAAAAAAGAAGCCATCCAACATAAAACCACATAAAAATTCAACAAAACAGAAAAGAAAAAAGGGCATTTTTTTATTCATATAGGGGAAAATTCTATTTTTTCACAAAAAAATATGGATAAGATGTGGGGATATGTTATACTGAAAACATGATAAAACCAAACAAAAAATGATGCCATGGATACGCCTAAATTCATGGCATGTTGTGGTCTTGCGGCTTTGCCACAGACCATTCTTGTTTGAACCCTTAGCAGGAGCAGAATCCTGTACTTAATGAGAAAAGGAGAGAAAGAGTATGGCAAAATGGGTTTACTTATTTACAGAAGGTAATGCAAATATGCGTGAACTTCTTGGTGGTAAAGGAGCGAATCTGGCTGAGATGACAAATCTTGGACTTCCTGTACCACAGGGCTTTACTATCACAACAGAAGCTTGTACCCAGTACTATGAAGATGGAAGAAAGATCAATGATGAGATCATGGGCCAGATCATGGAGTACATTGAAAAAATGGAAGAAATCACCGGTAAAAAATTCGGTGATAAAGAGAATCCTTTGTTAGTATCTGTACGTTCCGGTGCGAGAGCATCCATGCCGGGTATGATGGATACCATCTTAAATCTTGGTTTGAACGAAGAAGTTGTAGAAGTTCTGGCAGCAAAATCCGGTAATCCACGTTGGGCATGGGATTGCTACAGAAGATTTATCCAGATGTTCTCCGACGTTGTTATGGAAGTTGGTAAGAAATATTTTGAAGCTCTGATCGATCAGATGAAAATGAAAAAAGGCGTTACACAGGACGTTGATCTGACCGCAGAGGATTTAAAAGAACTGGCTAATCAGTTTAAAGAAGAATATAAAAATAAAATCGGTGAAGATTTCCCAACCGATCCTAAGGTTCAGTTGATGGAAGCTATCAAAGCTGTATTCCGTTCCTGGGATAATCCACGTGCCAATGTATATCGTCGTGATAACGATATCCCATATTCCTGGGGTACCGCTGTTAACGTTCAGATGATGGCATTTGGTAACATGGGTGAAACCTCCGGTACCGGTGTTGCATTTACCCGTAATCCTGCTACCGGTGAAAAGAAGCTGATGGGTGAATTCCTGATGAATGCTCAGGGTGAAGACGTTGTTGCCGGCGTTCGTACACCACAGAAGATTGATCAGTTAAAAGAAGTGATGCCGGAAGTATATGACCAGTTTACTGATATCTGTGCAAAACTGGAAGATCACTACAGAGATATGCAGGACATGGAGTTTACCATCGAAGACAGAAAACTCTACATGCTGCAGACACGTAACGGTAAGAGAACTGCTCAGGCAGCTCTTAAGATTGCCTGCGATTTAGTAGATGAGGGAATGATCACCGAAGAAAAAGCAGTTATGATGATCGACCCTAGAAACCTGGATACACTGCTTCATCCACAGTTTGCTCCGGATGCACTTACCAAAGCTCATATTATGGGTAAAGCACTTGGTGCAGCTCCTGGTGCTGCCTGCGGTAAAATTGTATTTACTGCTGATGATGCAAAAGAGTGGGCAAACAGAGGTGAGAAGGTTGTATTAGTAAGACTGGAAACATCTCCGGAAGATATTGAAGGTATGAAAGCAGCTCAGGGTATCCTGACAGCACGTGGCGGTATGACATCCCATGCGGCAGTAGTTGCACGTGGTATGGGAACCTGTTGTGTATCCGGATGTTCTGAAATCATCATGGATGAAGAAAACAAGCAGTTCCAGCTTGGTGGAAAAATCTATCATGAAGGTGATACCATTTCCTTTGATGGTACCACAGGTAATATTTATGATGGCGCTATCAGAACGGTAGAAGCTAAGATCGCCGGTGAATTCGGACGTATCATGAAGTGGGCTGATAAATATCGTACTTTAAAGGTTCGTACCAATGCAGATACTCCTCATGATGCACAGAAAGCTCGTGAACTTGGTGCAGAAGGTATCGGTCTTTGCCGTACAGAGCATATGTTCTTCGAAGGCGACAGAATCGATGCATTCCGTGAAATGATCTGCTCCGATACCCAGGAAGAAAGAGAAGAAGCACTTGAAAAACTGCTTCCACTTCAGCAGGGTGACTTTGAAAAACTCTTCGAAGCTATGGAAGGTAACCCGGTTACTATCCGTTTCCTGGATCCTCCGTTGCATGAGTTCGTTCCAACAGAAGAAGAGGATATTGAAAAGCTTGCTAAAGCAAAGAATAAATCAGTTCTTGAGATTAATGCCATTATCAATGGACTGAAAGAAATGAACCCTATGATGGGTCACCGTGGATGTCGTCTGACCGTTACATATCCTGAAATTGCTGTTATGCAGACAAGAGCTGTGATCAGAGCTGCTGTAAAAGTTCAGAAAGAACACATTGATTGGGATATCGTTCCGGAAATCATGATTCCTCTGACCGGTGATGTAAAAGAACTTGCATTTGTTAAGAAGATCGTTATGGAAACAGCTGCACAGGAAGTTGTTGCATCCGGCGTAAATCTGAAGTATGAAATCGGTACCATGATTGAGATTCCTCGTGCTGCTCTGACAGCAAATGAAATCGCAAAAGAAGCTGAGTTCTTCTGCTTCGGTACTAATGACCTTACACAGATGACATACGGATTCTCCCGTGATGATGCTGGTAAGTTCTTAGAAGCATACTATAAAGCAAAAATCTTCGAAAACGATCCATTTGCTAAACTTGACCGCTCTGGTGTAGGTCAGCTGATGGAAATCGCTATCGAAAAAGGTAAGAAGGTTCGTCCGAAACTTCACTGCGGTATCTGTGGTGAGCACGGTGGAGATCCTTCCTCTGTTGAATTCTGTAATGCAATTGGTCTGGATTATGTATCCTGTTCACCATACCGTGTACCGATTGCAAGACTGGCAGCAGCACAGGCAGCTATTTCACAGAAGGCAGAATAGATTGCCCGTAAGGCAGAATTGTTAGTTTATCTTGTTCTAAAGAAACTGACAAAAATCATGAAAGAATCTTGTGAAAGTCTTTTAAAAGTCTGAAGAGAGTCTAGTGAGAATCTTTTATCAGCCCCGCTTTTTGGCGGGGCTGATATTTCTTAAATTTCTATTTTTCAATTTTCAATTTATATTTCTATTTAGCAGTAGGCCCAGCAAGCTAAGGCATAGCCTATAGGACCTATAAAAAGCTTGTTGAGGAAGGATATCGTAGGCCCAGGAAGCTAAGGCACAGCCTATAGGGCCTATAAAAAACTTGTTTGGAAAGGATATCGTAGGTCCAGCAAGCTAAGGCACAGCCTATAGGGCCTATAAAAAGCTTGTTGGGGAAGGATATCGTAGGCCCAGGAAGCTAAGGCACAGCCTATAGGGCCTATAAAAAGCTTGTTGGGGAAGGATATCGTAGGTCCAGGAAGCTAAGGCACAGCCTATAAGGCCTAAAAAGAAGGAGGGGTATATTATCAAAAAGGAAATACAACAGGAAATTCAAAAACGCCAACAAATACTTCATCAAATGAATCAGGAATTAGAGCATGCACCAAAAGGAAGCTTGAAGATTATAGAAAGAAAGGGACGACAGTATTACTATCATCAATATTATGACAAGGAAAAATGTCAGTATACAAAACATTACATAAAGAAGGAAGATGAAGAGCTGGCAAAAATCTTAGCCCGAAAAGGCTATAATATGAAGGTGAAAAAGCTATTGGAGCAGGAACTCAAGACTTTGCAAATTTACGAGAAAAGTTATAATGAACAGGCAGTGGATGATGTGTATGATTCATTAAGCGAGGCAAGAAAGAATCTAATTCATCCGGTTAGAATAAGTGCAAGGGAACAATTACGAAGATGGAATAATGATTGTTATGAACCTTATCAGGAATATCAAGAAGATTTGATATTTGAAACGGATCATGGTGAAAAAGTCAGATCGAAATCGGAACTGATTATTGCAAATATACTTTTTCAAAACAAAGACCATTTGTTATATAAATATGAAAAGCCGCTTGAATTGGTGAAACAAAGGGGAATTCAGGTGGTTCATCCCGATTTTACAGTTCTTAATATTCATACGGGAAAGATTACATATTGGGAACATGCCGGACGGATGGATGATCCCAGATATGCAAATCAATTTGTACAGAAGATGAATCTGTATCTTGAAAATAATATCTTTCAAGGTGAAAATTTGATAGTCACATATGAGACTATGAATTTTCCATTGAATATACAAAATGTGAAAACGATTATTCAGCGAGTTGTCAGAAGCTAATATCAAACTCCCAGATGAACTGATGTCAGATGAATTTAGATTGATGAACTTAAACTGATAAATCCAGGTTGATGAATTTGAACTGGTAATTCGGAAGTTGTAATAATAGTAGTAAAAATACAGAAATAATATAATTTTATTATATACATGAAAAGGATTTCGTTTTAAAATAATTATGTTTTGAATAAAAATGCAAAGTAGAAAGAAGGGAAAAGAAATGAAAGTTGGTATTTTAGGTTATGGCAATCTCGGAAGAGGTGTAGAATGTGCTATTAAACAGAACGATGATATGACACTTAGTGCAGTATTCTCAAGACGTGATCCTGCCAATGTGAAAATTCTTACAGAAGGCGTTCCTGTATATAATGTAAAAGATATAGAAGCTCATAAAGAGGAAATTGATGTGCTGATTATCTGTGGAGGCAGTGCAACAGACTTACCAAAACAGACACCTGAGTATGCAAAATATTTCAATGTAATTGATAGTTTTGATACCCATGCAAAAATTCCGGAACATTTTGCATCAGTTGATGCAGCAGCAAAGGAAAGTGGACATACAGCCCTGATTTCTGCAGGCTGGGATCCGGGCATGTTCTCTTTGAACAGACTGTATGCAAACTGCATTTTACCGGAAGGTAATGATTATACATTCTGGGGCAAGGGCGTCAGCCAGGGACATTCCGATGCAATTCGTAGAATTGAAGGCGTAAAGAATGCAAAACAGTATACCATTCCTGTTGATGAAGCGTTAAAGGCTGTTCGCGGAGGAGAAAATCCAGAACTGACTACCAGGCAGAAACACACAAGAGAATGTTTTGTTGTAGCAGAAGAAAGCGCTGATCTTGCCCGTATTGAAAATGAAATTAAGACTATGCCAAACTACTTCGCAGATTATGATACAACAGTTCATTTTATCAGCGAAGAAGAACTGCAGAAAAATCATAGTGGTATTCCACATGGTGGATTTGTATTCCGCAGTGGTGTGACCGGATGGGAAAAAGAAAACAGCCATATCATTGAATATAGTTTGAAGCTTGATTCCAACCCGGAATTTACAGCCTCTGTTATCGTTGCATATGCACGTGCAATTCACAGACTCCATAAGGAGGGTGTGACAGGATGTAAAACAGTATTTGATATTGCACCAGCATACCTAAGTCCATTAAGCGGCGAGGAACTGCGAGCACATCTGCTGTAATCGGCTCCATAATATACATGATTTGAAAGAGGAAAAGTATGAATTCATTTATCGAAAAAGTAGATTTTTTTAAGGGAAATAGTCCGGAAGATATTGTCGCCAAATATGGCACACCTGTTTATGTGTATAACGAAGAAATCTTAAGAAATCGTATGCATACCGTAGCTCAGGTGGTGACAAAATATCCATATACAGCAAACTATTCCATCAAAGCGAATACCAATATTCATCTTCTGAAGATGGCTTTAGAAGAGGGTGACAACTGTGATGCTATGAGCGTAGGTGAGCTGATGATGCTGGAAAAAGCTGGATTCCCTGTAGAAAGAATCTTTTTTGTTCCCAACAATGTATCTGCAGAGGAACTGCAGTATGCTATTGATAAAGGAATTATGACAAGCTTGGATTCTTTATCCCAGCTGGAACTGTTTGGACAGTTAAATCCGGGTGGAAAATGTGCAGTACGTATAAATCCGGGTGTAGGTGCAGGACATCATGAAAAAGTGGTTACAGCTGGTAAAAAGACAAAATTTGGTGTGGCAGAAGAAGATATTGATCAGATTTTTGAAATCGCTAAAAAATATCATCTTACCATCGCAGGTATTAACCAGCATATTGGTTCCTTGTTTATGGACCCTGAACCATACCTGAAGGCAGTTGAAAACCTGCTTCGCATTGCTATGCGTTTTGAGAATCTGGAATTCATTGATTTTGGTGGTGGATATGGAATTCCATATCACAAGTTGGATGATGAAGCAGAATTCCCAATGGAGGATTTTAAGAAACGCTTAGAGCCTATTTTAGATGCTTTTGTAGAAAAATATGGTAAAGCGCCATTGTTTAAATCAGAACCTGGAAGATACTGTGTTGCAGAAGGCAGCGTTATTCTGGGAAGAGTACATGCTGTAAAGCAGAATGCAGGTGTGAAGTATGCAGGAACAGACGTTGGCATGAATGTACTTGTCCGTCCTTCTATGTATGATTCCTGGCATGATGTAGAGATTTTACGCGATGGAAAAGTAGTGGAAAGAAAAGAACTTCAGGAAATCACAGTAGTAGGAAATATCTGTGAATCCGGTGACATGATTGCAAAAAATCGTCTGTTGCCAGAGATTAAAGTGGGAGATTTGGCTTGTGTATTAGACACAGGAGCATATGGATATAGCATGTGTTCCACATACAACTCCCGTCCGCGTCCGGCAGAAGTACTTATTTGCAAGGATGGATCTGTGAAACTGATCCGCAGAAAAGAAACTTTGGAAGATTTATTCCGTTATTTTGAATAAATAATTGTGAGAGAGGCTGCCAGGCAGCCTCTTTTGATATTAGCAGAATGTGTTATACTGTAAGAAACTGACCGAGCGTGTTTCTCAGGAGTGACATATTGCAAGTCAGGAAAAGGAGAGAAAATGGCAGATCAAAAAACACTGGAAATTTGTATTGATAGCTTCGCATCAGCAAAGGCGGCCATTGCCGGCGGTGCAGATCGGTTAGAAGTATGCAGTGCCTTGGCACTTGGTGGCCTTACCCCATTTCAGGAATTGGTGGAAGAAATCAGAAACTATAGTGATGTGAAAATGCGTCCTATGATTCGACTTAGAAATGGGGATTTTCTTTATGACAAAGAAGAACTTCAGATCATGAAAAAACAAATTCAAAATTTGAAAAATTTTTCCGTGGATGGTTTTGTGTTTGGCTGTTTACGAGCAGATGGAACGATAGATACGGAGTCTATGGAAGTGCTGATGGATGCAGCCGGTGGCCTGCCGATTACACTTCATAGGGCATTTGATGTGTCGAGGGATGTTTTGGAATCTTATGAAACTGCAAAAAAGCTGGGAGTGGATACGATTCTCACCAGTGGTGGAAAGAGTAACTGCATAGCAGGATTACCTGTTTTAAAAGAACTTATGTCAAAACAGTCACAGCAGAATTCAATAAAGAAACAGGCGCATCATAATGCAATAGGGCAACAGGCTCGTTATTCTACAAAAATTATGGTAGGAGCAGGTGTTACTACTGAAAATCTGGCCTATTTGGCAAAAGAGCTGCCGGATGTCTCTGCTTTTCATATGAGTGGAAAAATAATGGTGGAAAGTGGTATGCAGTTTAGGAATGAAGGGGTGCCGATGGGACTTCCGGGACTGGATGAGTGGCATATTATGCAGACGGATGAAAGGTCTGTGAGAAAAGCCAGGGAAATATTGGATTATATTAGGGAGAACTGAAGACATGGAAAAAATATTTCGGGACAACAGATATAAATCCTTCCTTGCAATGTTTTGTGCATTAGGATGGTCCCTGGCATATCCATTGATAAAAATAGGGTATCAGGAATTCCAGATTGATGGTACAGACTTGGGCGGCAAAATACTTTTTGCAGGAATAAGGTTTTTCTTTGCAGGTATTTTAGTACTTGCCTTTTGCGGATGTAGGAAAATTAAATTGGAAATGAAGCGGAAACAGGATTATTTATGGCTCCTTTTGCTGGCAGTCGTAAATACATCTCTTCATTATATGTTTGCTTACATAGGGCTTGGGTACAATTCCAGTGCAAGATCTACTATTTTGGATTCGATGGGGGGATTTTTTCTGATTATTCTTTCTACCTTGGTTTTTACGGATGACAAAATGTCTGGCAATAAGATAGTAGGATGTTGCCTGGGGATTCTGGGAATCGTATCTATTAATTTGCAGCCAGGAGTAGATTTTCTGGAAAACATTACCTTTATGGGAGATGGAATGATTCTTCTAAATGCATGTTGTGCAGCTGTCGGCGGATTGATCACACGAGTGGTTTCTAAAAAGATGAATATGATGCAGGCCACTGGACAAAGCATGATGATAGGTGGTGCATTGATGCTGGTTGTTGGAACTGTCATTGGAAGCAAAAGTGGATGGTCTATCTCTGGAAAAGGAATGCTGGTTATGATTGGACTAATCTTGATATCAGCTGTTTGCTTCGGCATTTACAATGAACTTCTGGCATATCATCCAATCAGTAAGATCGCAATCTATAATGCGCTGATTCCGGTCCTGGGAGTGATCTTTGCAGCACTGCTGTTGAAAGAAGAACTGAAGTGGCAGTATTTTATAGCTGTGGTATTGGTAGCCTGCGGAATTTATCTTGTAAATGGCAGGACAGATGAATCAAAAAAAGTTGAAAGATAGGAAAACAGGGAAAGATAGGAAAATAGGATAGTACATAAATATGTGGCTTTGTAAAATGTGGGAGGATAATCGATGAAAGCACAGGTTGTTGTTACACGGACTGCGGATATGGATATGCGCAGGGATTATGTGGCATTGCCAAAAGATTATGGTACAAAACAGTATTATGAACGAAAAGATATTGCGGAGATTTATCGGGCGGTCTATGAAAATCTGGACAGGCTGGATAAAGAAACCGGTTATTCTGCTCGTTTTCATGCCTGTGAAAAGATCCTGGTCAAGCCCAATCTGGTATCGGTATATCATAACAGTGGTATGGAAGACTCGGATTATCCGGAATCTACCGATCCACGTGTGTTTGATGCAGTGATTGCTTATCTGAAACGCTTTCAGAAACCTATCATGATCACCGAATCTTCAGGGAAACCCATGCCCACACGAAACAGCTTTAAAAATGCAGGATACGACCGTATCGCAAAGCATCATGGGGTGGGGCTGGTGGCCCTGGAGACGAAGCCCATTGTGAGGTATATGCTTCCGAAGGCAGAAGTGATGAAAGAAGTTTACATACCGGAATTGTATCAGGATATTGTGGATGGAAAAGCATGCTATGTTTCGGTTCCAAAACTAAAGACAAACATTTATACCGGGGTAACATTAGGATTTAAAAATGCCATGGGAACCATTCCCTATGCGCTGCGGGAACGTAATCATAACTATTATATCAATAAAAAACTGGCAGATTTACTTTACCTGTTTCGACCGGACTTGATTTTGATTGACGGTATCATCGGGGGAGAAGGAAATACACCGGCTCCGGTGGACCCTGTGGATACCCATGTATTGGTGTCCGGCGTGAACAGTGTGGCCACAGACCGGGTCGCAACCGAGATTATGGGGATTGATCCGGATACGATTCCACTGATCACAGAGGCAGAAAAAAGAGGATTCGGTGCAGACGAGATAGAAGTGATTGGGGAGCGACCGGTATTTCATTTCAGAAGGGCGACTCCTACACTGATGGATGATGACTTTGTAAATCTGTTTCCAAATGTACGGACACTGGCAGGGCATAACCTGCCACATGCACCGCAGATAAAAAGTTTATCCGATGTTACGCCGGAGGTGGTTCGTGAACTGGAAAAAACCTGTAACGGAGGCTGTGTTAATGCACTGCGTTCCGGGTTTGAATACATTATTTATTCCCAAAAGAAAAAATTTACTAATGAACTCGTCATCATTGTGGGAGGCGGTGTACTCATAGACGGAAAAAGATATTGGTTTGACCGGGATGGAAAAGCATATGAAGAAACACAGATCCGTGCTATGACTTCACCTATTCTCACCCTCGGAAACTGTGCATCCGTTCTTAGGAATGTGGCAAAATACAAGGCAGACGGATGCTGTTCTCCTTCTACCTGTATGCTGGCAGCAACCGCTGCGATGGGCGTTACGTTCCCACTGTTATCCCTGCGAAATAAAACATTTTTCCATTTTGGAATCTCTGCTGTTCTTATGGTGGGAGAACGTATGCTGGCAACGCTCAAGGGGAAATATGTGGACTGCCCTTCCCAGCATCTGGACCAGATTTATCCGATTCCGGAACTGAGCATGGAGGATGCAGAGAAAGATTATATCTTTTGGCCACTTCCGGAAATGGACGGAGCCATGAAACGAAAACTGCTGTTGGATAATCTGAAAATTGCAAATCTGAAGCCATATAAGTAGAAAAGCTTCCTGGCGGAAAACCAGGAAGCTTTTTATCATCAAGCTTTTTCCAGAGCAAGTGTTCTTGTAGTAAGGTCACATACCTCAGCAGGACCATAATACTGAATAGCACCCGGATATGTGAATGCTGTTTCAACAGCCCATTCGTCTCTGTGAGCTTCAAAATATTTGAATGGTGCACCGTCCAGTTCAACCAGAGCTTTTCTGATAACCGGTTTGTCTTCACCATTTCTTCTTTCCATGTTCATCATCTTTGTGATTGGCATACCGCCTGCCACCCATTCTTCAGCAGGTTTGGAGATGTTGGATACTTTGGAAAGATATCCTGTGTAACCATACTGGATCAGCATGAATGCGTTGTAGCCGAGAGAGTAGCAGTAGTCAGCATCAAAGTTGGAAGGGAATGCACATCTTCCTTCATAACCGAAGAAGTGATGCTGCGCACCGAATTTTCCTTTGTATGTGCCGGCTTCTTTTCTCTTAGCCAGTTCGTTCTTAACCATTTCAGAGAAGAGTTTCTCAGATTCGATCAGGGATACCTGAACGTTACCGTGAGGATCTCTTTCTAAGAACAGCTGCTGCTGAATACCCTGTGGAAGAATATCAAATACTGCAAAAGATTCCGCAGTAAGACCAGCTTTGATAAAGTTGTATTTTGCTGTCCAGTCAGGAAGAGCATTGAATGCTTCTGTTTTTTCGCCAGCCAGAAGCTCATTGATCTCTGCAATCAGTTTGGAGAATTCAGGAACGAATTCAACGATACCTTCCGGAATAATAGCAACACCAAAGTTGTTACCATTGTTGCCTCTCTTTTCCACTGCATCAGCAATCTGATTTGTAATCTGTGCAAGAGACATTTTCTTTGCAGCCACCTCTTCTCCAATCAGACAGATGTTTGGCTGTGTCTGAAGAGCACATTCCAGTGCAACGTGAGAAGCACTACGTCCCATAACTTTGATGAAGTGCCAGTATTTTTTCGCAGAGTTGGCATCTCTTTCAATGTTACCGATTAATTCGGAATATGTCTTTGTAGCGGTATCGAAACCGAAGGAA
>JBJENT010000133.1:0-2504 GCA_051880335.1 Lachnospiraceae bacterium | reverse complement strand
CTTAAAACGTCAAGTAAATCATGTCATGTTTTATAAAAATTTAAGCATTGGCTATTTTATCTGATAGGTTCTTTACCAAATCGACATTTTCATCCATGACTGCTTTTTCCAGCTGCCCCATCCACTTCCTGAACCGGAATGGGTATTCATGTTCTTTCAGTTCCTCCAGGGTTTCGTTTGTCGTTTCCCTGTCTTCGTCTTCCATGCTCTCACAGAGAACATCCAGCAGCATCCTGATTTCTGCAAATTCCATCTCATCCAGTTCAAAAAGCCTTGCCAGCTTTTCTTTGTAGCTGCGCCATTCTTCTATGAATTCCGGATGCAATGCCCGAATCAGATCCACCTTTCCATCTCTGGATGCATATTCCAGAGTCTTTGCAACGCCGGACAGGGAGAAAATACCCACAAGTGCCGACAGGCTCTTCATTCCATGAACTTTGATCTGGTATGCCATTCTTCCGTCCTTATCATCGATCTGTCCAACCAGTTCATCCAGTGCATCTGCATCCTCATCGATCTCCTTCCAGAAATCACATAAGGTGTCCATTAAAATATCTTCTTCCGGAAGATGTATCCATGCGTAATTCCAATCCAGTCCCTCTATTGGTGGCAGCTCCGGCATCTTTGTCTCCCACTGCCCCGCCTCCGGACTTTGCATGTCATCCTCTTTTCTTTCTTCCAGAAGCTGCGGTGGAAGCCATTTCAGGATCATCTGTTCCAGCTTTCCTGTATCAATAGGTTTGGAGAGAAAATCACGAAAACCTTTTTCCAGATAGAGTTCTCTTGCTCCTGTGATGGCATTTGCTGTCAGCGCAATCACCGGAGTATCTTTACATTTATGATCCGGCAGCTCTTCCATGTGCTGAAGTGTTTCGATTCCATCCATTTCCGGCATCATATGGTCCAGGAAAATCAGATCAAAACTCTGCTTCTGAATCTTTTCGAGACACTCTTTTCCTCCGGATGCTTCCGTAATTTTCATCCCACTTGATTTCAGCAGACTGGTAAATACCTTACGGTTCATGGAATTGTCATCCACTACCAGTATATTGGCCTTCGGTGCATACACCTTTTCATTATATTCATACTGAACCGTAGATTTCATACGATTTGTGAAATCTCCGATTTCCGTATCATCCACAATTTCCTGTTTCAAATCAAAATAGAAGTTGGAACCTTCTCCATAAGTACTCTTTACTTCCAGATGGCTGTCCATCAGATCCAGAAGCTGGGTTGTAATGCTCATCCCCAACCCGGTTCCTTCGATATGTCTGGTATGGGTTTCATCCACCCTCTGAAATGCCTGGAATATTTTAGGGATATCCTCTTCTTTTATTCCGATTCCGGTATCAATTACTTCAAAATGCAATATAACATTCTGTTCTTCTTTCTTTCCGGAAACCTTCAGCGTAACGGTGCCTTTTTCGGTATATTTTATGGCATTATTTAACACATTCAGAAGAATCTGGCGAATACGGACATCATCACCGATCAGCCAGGATGGCAGAGTCTTTTCCACTTCTACCTTAAGCTCCAGTCCCTTACTCTGGGCTTTGGAAATCACCAAATTGATTAGATCATGTAAGAGACTGCTCAAATCATATTTGACCGGCACGATCTCCATTTTGCCGGAATCGATTTTGGAAAAATCCAGAATATCATTAATCAGAGCCAGAAGCGTCTGACCTGCCATATAAATGTCCTGTGCATATTCCCGGATCGGCTCTTCTGTGCTTTCTCTCAGGATCATCTCATCCATTCCCAGCACTGCATTGATCGGCGTCCTGATCTCATGGGACATATGCGCCAGAAACATGCCTTTAGCCGCATTGGCCCTCTGTGCTTCCAGTTTTGCTTCTTCGGCCTCTTCTTTGGCTATTTTAAGCTGCGCATTCTTTTGCTCCATATTGATGACTTCCTGCTTCAGAAGTCTTGCGTTTTCCCGCAGACTTCCCGCATAGTCCCCGGATACTTCCCGGATATGCACAATCACCATAATGATACAAAATACCAATGTTCCCAGACGTCCTACCAGATTCCAGTTATCGGCCCGCTTAAAATATGCTCCCGCAAGATTCATCAGTCCGCATATCCCGTATATCATAAGTGCTATTGTACTTAGATTAAATCTACAGACCTGACATTCTATATAATGCTTGAACAAACTGCGCAGAACTACAACAAGTGATACAAATATGATCGAATAAGACACCACAGCCATATTTGAAAAATCTAAAACATTCAAATACTGCATCAGCATCTGGAAAAGGATATTTAAAAAATTAATCAACAGCAATGGCTGAAACAATTTTCTCTGTTCTTCCGGCAGACGTCGTTCATAATAGAGCAGCAAAAAGAAAGGGATCATCATCAGGCACATGTATGCCAGATTGGAATATAAAGTCTGATTTCCATAAAACAGACTGAGCGTCTTTGTCTCTACAAAAAAGTAAATGCTGCTGACAAAGCAGAACATACTCAGATAAACCAGCCCTGTTTTACTT
>JBJENT010000132.1:0-13678 GCA_051880335.1 Lachnospiraceae bacterium | reverse complement strand
TTCAATTCTGCGTAGTTCTTTTCTCTTAACCAGTCCAGAATTTCACAGGTCTGCTCCAAAAATACGGGCAGTCCCTGAATCGGAAGAGAATCCGTATCCACATTCATTTTCTTTGCCGGAGAAAGAATCACCTTCATTACACTTCACCCAACATCTGCTGCGGATCATCTGCTGCCTTCACTTTATCATTTGCTTTTATGATGATTCCATCCTCATCAATCAGATAAGTGGTACGAACTACACCCATGGAAACTTTACCGTAGTTTTTCTTTTCTTTCCACACATCATATGCTTCAATCACTTTCCGCTCCGGATCTGATAATAAGGGGAAGGCCAGGCCATATTTCTCTTCAAACTTTTTATGAGAAGCGACGCTGTCCTTACTCACACCGAGAACAACTGCTCCTTTTTCCCGGAACTGCGGATATCGCTCCGAAAACCCGCATGCCTGCTTGCTGCAGCCCGGGGTATTATCCTTAGGATAGAAATATAAAATAACCTTTTTCCCTCTGTACTGTTCCAACGTATGTATTACTCCATTTTGATCCGGCAGTTCAAATGCCGGTGCTTTTGTTCCTATTTCAAGCATCCTTTTTCTCCTTTACCAGGACGTCCCCACTTAAAACACAGGCATATCCTCTTCATTCCATACTATTTTCGTTTTCATTGTATGACGATTGGGATCATATAGCGGATTTTCACAGATCAATTTATCCGTTGTACGTGCGTGATATACAATAATATCATTTCCCACTTCATCCTTCGTAAACGAATTATGTCCCGGTCCATAAAGTCCACATTCCGGCTTGCTTTTTAATACCGGATACCTTAATTTCTCCCATGATTTCGGATCAATCAAATCTGCATTTTCATCTGCAATCAACATACCTACACAGTACGCCGGACTTGTATCACTTGCACTAAATGTCAAAAATATTTTCCCATTATGCTTTAATACTCCCGGACCCTCGTTCACCCAGAATCCATGCCTTTCCCAGTCATAATCAGGGGTGGACAATAACACCTGAGCTGTTGATAACGTATTGGCACTTTCCATTTTGGCAATATATAAATTGGAAATCTGATCACCAACGCCGACCTTTTCTGCCCAGATAAAATACCACTGCCCACATGACTCAAAAACAGTTGCATCAAGCGAAAATGCCTCAAAAGAAAATTTATCATCTGCCGAACGCTTCATTTTCCCCAATTCTGTCCACGGATCCTTCATGGGGTCTTCCCCTTCACATTTCAGCACATAGGGACGGATTTTCCATATATCATCTCGTTCACCGGCAGCAAAATATATATACCAGTTTCCAAACAGATAATGCAATTCCGGTGCCCAAATGTGACAGCTCATCTCTCCGGATTCATGTTTCGTCCAAATCGTTTTTTCATCTGCATTTTTTAAATCTTCTAAATTATCTGCACATCTCAGTACAATGCGGTCATATTCCGGAACCGACGCAGTAAAATAATACTTCCCACCATGCTCATTGGTTACATATGGATCCGCACGCTGGGCAATCCATGGTGTATAATTGTGTTCTTTCATTTTTTCCATTTCTCACATATCCCTATCGCAATATTTTATAGTGTTTCTCTTTCTATAATCTCATAATTCAGATAAATGGATTTCGGATTATAGGATTCCTCCTCAATCTGTGAAATCAGTTCCGCTAATGCTGCTGAAGCAACTCCTTCCAGATTGGTTGATATGGTCGTCAGTTTGGGATTAATATATTTTAAAACATCAATATTATCATATCCCATTATCCCAAAATCTTTTGGAATGGAAAGCCCTTTCTCTGCTCCCCATTTCATGATTTCCAAGGCATACCAGTCACCGGAACAAAGCAAAGCGGTTTTCTTATTACTCTGTGAAAGATATTCCTCTACTTCATTTACAAAATTTTCTTTACCAATCACATCAAATTGAAGCTCTGAATAGTCCAGTGCAGCAGTTTTAAATCCTCTTAATCGTTGCTCGTGAGTATATATATTTTTTGTTTCCCCCATTTCCAGTGGTGGACACACAAAAGCTATTCTCTCATATCCTTTATCCGCAATCAGTTTTACTGCATCCATGGTCGCCTGCAGCTCATTGACCTGAACTGTCGTAAACTTTGCAGACACATGGTTTCCCATACATACAACAGGAATGTTTAAGGACTCCAGAAAATCTTCAAACTCTTTCCCTTTATTAATGGGATTGATCAGAATGCCTTCCATCTGGCGGTCTGCCAGTCCCTGGATCAGTCGTTTTTCACTTTCGGCATTATCATCACATACCACGATATTCGTGAAGTACCCTCTCCGATCAGCTTCATAATTGATTGCGCCCAAGGACTGTACAAAATACATATTTTCTACGTTGATTGTCACTACTCCGAGAGACATGGTCCTACCATGATGCAGACTTCTTGCTAACAGATTGGGTCTATAATTATTCTCTTTTGCAATTTGCAATATTTTATCTTTTGTTTCCTTACTTACACGTCCCTGTCCATTTAATGCCCTCAGAGCAGTCGTACGGGAAACACCACATATTTCAGCAATCTGATTCACTGTAATTGGCATATGTAAATCTCCTCTGTTTCATATAATATGATTATATACTTTTTTTATTTCTCTGCAAACACAATGAATCTCTCTGATATTTTCAAATGGAAAATCGAATAACATGAAAAGATAACGGTTCCATCCTGATATTCCACTTTCCATTTTGTTCTTCGACGATTTCTCCCGGACATGGAATAATGGCAAAATGATTCTCTTCATTTGTCATCTTTTTATCTTCTGCAGTCAACACCATATGTTCTATCATTTTTCCTGGTTTGAACGTTCCGAATTCTACCTGAAGATTTAACAGATCCTCTTCGCCCTTATACACTGCAAAAAGTGTTATTTCTCTTTCATCTTCATGATATACCATTACCTGGTCCAGATAAGAAACATTCCCCAATGCTTCAGACTGATATTCTGCACCCATCTTTACATCAGATAACACTATTCCATTTCCGTATTTTGCAAAGGCTTCAAATACATAATAAATGGGCTGAACCCAGGATTCTCCATTTTTTTTGGTCATAATGCAGGCACTTACATTGGTTAGTAAGGATTGGCATGCAATTTTAATCATATCCGCATTCTTTAAAATAACTGTCATCATACCTGCAAAAAGCAATGTATCTTCCATCGTATATATCTGTTCACTAATGGACGCTGCAGTTTCCCATGGTTTTTCATCAATTTCCTTATTTACCGTCTTGCCGGATGAGGCCCAGACTCCCCACTCGTCTAAGCTGAGTTTTATATCCTTATCCGATCTCTTTTTCTTTTTTACCACCTGTACAACAGAACGTATCGTATCGATATATTCCTGCATATCTTTTGTCTGTGCCAGAAATTCTTTGGTTCCTTTATCCTGTCCACCATAATACTGATGCAGCGCCAGATAATCGATCACGTCATAAGTCTGTTCCAAAACCTGCAGATCCCAATCCGGATAGGTAGACATATTGGATAAAGAACTGCCACAAACAATCAGTTCAATCGTAGGGTCAATTATCTTCATCGCTTTACCGGCTTCCGCTGCTAAAGTTCCATACTCGTAAGCAGATTTATGTCCAATCTGCCAATTTCCATCCATTTCATTTCCCAGACACCAGGTTTTAATCTGATATGGCTTTTCAATTCCATGCTCTTTTCTCAGATCGCTATATTCTGATCCCTCCGGAAAATTGCAATACTCTATATAGTTGATGGCATCCTGAATCCCTCTTGTTCCTAAGTTAACTGTGAAAATCGGAGAAACATCTGCCTTCTTACACCAGTGGATAAACTCATCCGTGCCAAACTGATTGGTTTCAATCGCTTTCCATGCGAGATCCAGTTTTTTAGGTCTTTTCTCTTTTGGTCCTACACCATTTTCCCAGAAATAGTTTGATACGAAATTTCCTCCCGGATAGCGCACCGTAGTAACGCCCATTTTATGTACCTTATCAAGAACATCTTTGCGAAACCCCTCTTCATCTGCATTCCCATGACCCGGTTCATATATTCCGGTATAAATAACTCTTCCCATATGTTCTAAAAAAGAGCCAAATATTCTGGGATCAACATCGCAAACCCGGTAATTTATATCACAAAATAAGCTAATTTCTCTCATTCTATTTATCCTTTCAATCCAGAACTGGCCATGCCTTCTACAAAGTACTTCTGACCGAATAAATACAAAACGAACATTGGTAATAATGATATAAAAGCGCCGGCAAATGCCGCACCATACTCAATCGTATTTTGTCCAACAAACAATGCCAAACCATTGGCAAGTGTTCTCATTTCTGTGCTGCTTGTAACGATCATCGGCCAAAGCAGATCATTCCAGGAACCGTTTACACTGAGAATCACCAAAGTGATAATGGCTGGTTTTACCTGTGGCAGCATAATCTTCCAGAAAATTTTAAACTCTGATAATCCGTCTATTCTCGCTGCTTCCGCAAGTTCTTTTGGTATGCCGGAAAAAGCCGCCCTCATCATAAAAATGGAACCGGCAACTGCAACTCTTGGAATAATGAGCCCCAAATAGAAGTCATACATTCCCATTTTAAATACCACTAAAAAGAGTGGCACCATGATGACCTGAAAGGGTACCATCATGGTCGCAAGGGTAAGTAAAAATGCAGCTGACTTTCCTTTAAAATCATAAAAAGCATACGCAAATCCAGCCATACTGTTGACTATTACAGCCAATGCTGTCGTAACTCCGGCATAAATGGTTGAATTTAAAATATAACGGACAATATTGATTCTTTTTTGTACATTTGCAAAATTTTCCAAAGTAAAACTTTGAGGCACAAATGTAGGAGGCCAGGAAATAATCTCTTTTTCCATTTTGAAAGCACTAAAGGTAAGCCAAATCACAGGTATCAAAACAATCAGTGCCAGGATGAGCAGAATAATATTTACCGGAATCCCAAGAAGGATATTCTTATAGTTTCTTTTTTTCTTTTTCATCTCTTATCCTCCTCGTTCATTTTTCTGTACATCAAAACTGTGATTATCATAATAATTGCAAATAGCATCACAGACATTGCGGATGCGTATCCCATACTGGAATTAGAAGAAAATGCTCTGGAATATACATAGGTAACCGTAGATTCCGTTGTATAATTCGGGCCACCATTGGTTGTGATATAAATAATGTCAAAAATCTGCAAGGCACCGGCGAAACGTGTCATCAGAATATACCAGAACGTAGGCTTTATAGATGGCACTGTAATATGAATAAACTGGCATATTTTCCCTGCTCCATCCATTTCCGCTGCTTCATATAAGGAAGCGGAAACCTGTTGAATTGCTGTCACATAAATAATGGCAGAAATTCCAAAGCTTCTCCAAATCGAAATAAACGCTACAACAAATATTGTTAAGCCCGGAGTATTTAAAAAATTTATTTTTCCAAATCCCATCGCCTGCAAAACAGCTGTAACAAAACCGATGTTAGAGTGCAGAATCATTTTCCACATAATGCCAATCGCAGTGGCAGAACAAATGACTGGCAAAAAATAAATTGCCCGATACATTTTATTTTTCAGATTATTTTTTGTAATAAAAGAAGCAACAATCAGTGCACCCATTACCTGTATGGGTAATTCTATTATCGTAAAAATGAAAGTCACTTTTAAACTATTGATAAAACGATAATCATGAATCGCTTTTATAAAGTTATCCAATCCAACAAATTGTGCTTTATTTAAAGTAATTGGTACATCAAATAGACTCAGCGCAAATGCAGTAATTAACGGAATAACACTAAACAGCAGCAAAAGTAATATAGATGGCGCAATAAATAAATATGCACTTCGAGATGGTTTGTTCCAATATTTCAAAATAGACTTCATTTGCTTTCCTCATTTCTGTTTTGCTGATAGAAAAGGCAACCAGACGGTTGCCTCTTCCATTATACCAAGCAAGCTTCTATTTGTTATATTCGCTTACAATTTCATCTGCAGTTTCCTGAGCTTTTGTTAAAACATCATCTGCTGAAGCTCCGCCGAATGCTACTCCATTGATTAATTCAGGAATCACATCTCCGATTATCCCGTTGGTACCCGGGAAGCTGGAATCTACAATAAAATCTGTAGGTGCATCTGGATTTGCAGTAGACATGGCACTTAATTTAGCACTGTTCTTATATTCTTCCTTTTCCTGAACCGAGTAGGTATATGCCGGGAAACCGTTGGCTACAGACCACTCCAGTGCAGGACTGCTGCCTTCTGCACTTTCGGTATTCCACCATTCAATGAATTTGTATGCTGCTGCTTTTTCTTCTTCACTTGCAGCTGTTGTAATAGCAAATCCTAATACTTCTACAGAGTTCATATCACCGGCATCCCCCTGTGGAATCAGACCGATACCATAATTAATACCTGCAGTGTCTAAACCGATGGTTACCCATGGACCGCCAACTGTCATACCGATTTGACCCGCACTCGCCATGGAATCCGTATCTGCCTCCAGAGGATTATATCCCTTATCGACCATATCTTTATACATATTTAAAAACTTTGCATAGCCGGCATTATCAGCAAAATTCGCTTTCCAGGTTCCATTATCATCTGTTACAGCTAATCCACCAAATCTCTGCATGATATGCGCTATCTGATAGGAATAATCATAAGAAATACCAGAACCGTATACATTCTTAGATGCATCCGTTAAAGCTTCCGCATATTCTTCCCACTGATCCCATGTGGCTGGAGGAGCTTCCGGATCTAAGCCTGCTGCTTCAAATAAATCTTTATTCCAGTACATGTAATATCCCACAATCTGGAATGGTACAAAATATAAATAATCTCCTTCAGAACAATAATCCAGATAAGACTGGATAAAATCATCTTTGTCCAAATTTGTTTTATCAAACACATCGGATATGTTTTGCATATAGTCACCGTAATTAAAACGATATGCACTTGAACTAAGTATCATAGTTGGACCGGTTCCCGCTGCAAATGCAGTTGACAGCTGGCTGTCAAAATCTGCGGAAATATCCATCTGAACCGTAATTCCGTCTGTGTTTTCCTCATTAAAGCGATTTACAAGTTCAACCAGCATATCACCATCAGCACCGGTAAAGCTGTTCCAAAAAGTAATGGTTGTACCTTCACCGCCCCCGGATGAACCTGTTCCTTCTGTTGAAGCTTCAGAAGTTTCTACACCTGGTGCAGAACTGGCTGCATCATTACTGCTCCCACATGCCGTCATCGAAATTACCATGCAGGAAGCCAACCCCAAAGCTATAGCTTTTTTCCAATTCCTTCTCATAAAACCCTTCCTTTCTTTTATGTTGTGTACTCGTGTACGCTGCTTTGTAATTGCATGATAACTTTATCAATTTTCATTGTCAATATATTTTGTTTATTTTCGTCATATTACAATAATTTTTTTATTATTTTTATGCACTTTTACCATTTTTATAATTGGTTACTCGTGTCCTCAGTTTGAAAATCGTACGAATAAAAGGCTGTATAAAGAACAACTGTGTAAAAAAAGCAAATGGGAAATTATAGCACACTAATTTCAACCAATTTGCTAAAAGGGTAAACACATCGAATCCGGCATAATATGGATAGTAGATCAGTGCTGCCAGAAAACTCATGGCAGGACACATGATTCCTACCGTCGCACAAATAATTGTGGTTTCGAACAGCACCGGATGGGTCTTTTCCTGCTCGAACACTTTGCAGGCAAGTTTGAAAGAGCATGGGCTTCCCACAACACACTCCAATATATAAGCAAGACAGAACTCAAGTAAAATCACTGCCCAGATAGGCAGCAAACGCCCCAGTGCCATCACGCCACCATTTAGACAAATCCCTTCGATTACGCTGGAAGCTCCTTCTACAGATAGAAAATAATTCCCGTTCACCACATATAAACTATAAAACACATATGCGTGAACTGTGACAATAACTGTTAATAATGCGAATATCATTCGCTGAAATTGATTTTTTGGCATAAAATATCCTCCTTTTGTGCATAAAAAACACAAGTCCTGCTCTGCGAAAATCTATTTTGTGTACCGTAATCAGATTTACATGCGCAGGCAATACTTGTGTCGTTTTATTTCGATATTTAAATTTCAAAGAATATTATAATGAAAAAAATGCTTTTTCGTAAGCAAAAAATAATATCTCTTATGCTTTTCGTTATTTTATATCACTTTACATATACATATATTTTGGTTATTTTTGCCAAATCGAAGATTTGAGAAAAGCAAGGGACTTATTGGTTACTATTCATTCGGCTGCTGATAAAAACGCCCTGATATTCCTCCCGAATCCAGCGAATTTATAAACGCATCAGAATCCACTTCCCTCACTGCATGAATTGTTTTTTTGCTTTCAGCCCGAGATACTACAGAATATACCACATTCCGTTCACAGTGTTCGTAAGAGCCTTCTCCTTCCAGAACTGTCGCTCCATGATTTGTCACCCGGTAAATCACGTCACAAACCTCTTTTGGACGATTAGTAACAATAAATAACGTTTCTTTCTGATATTTTTTATAAAGCGTATGAAGCACCTGTGTGGAACAATACTGAAAAATGATCGAATATAACGCCTTATCCCAGCCAAACAGAATGCCTGCAATACCGATAATCACAACATTAATTCCCAAGATGATATTCCAGGTATCCATCCCTCTTTTTTCAGACATATAAATGGAAATGAAATCTGTTCCTCCGGAAGTAGCACCCACACTCAAAACCAAACTGATTGCCAATCCATTGATTAAACCTCCAAAAATACTGATCAGCAAGGTATCATAGGTGACAATGTATCCCGGCAAAATATCCGTCAACATAGATGTCAGCACAATCGTTACACAAGAATATATCGTAAATTTTTTCCCGATAAAACGAAATCCGATATAAACCGGTATGGTATTTAACAGAAGATTGACTAATGTATATGGAACTGTAATTCCCCATAACATCTTTGATACCCGCTGTATCAGAACCGTGAGGCCTGTGACTCCGCCCGGATACAATCCACCCGTGTTTACAAAGGTATTTATATTAATCGCCATCATCGTGGCCGAAATTCCAATCACGACGATCCGTTTGATGTCTGATTGTATCTTTTCTTTTGAATTTTCCATAAAAAAGTTCCTCCGTTTATTTCTCCTTAAAATATATTCCGTTGCAAAATGCATGACAACATCTTCCTCTTTGTCTCCATATTCAGGTTTATTATATGACAAATTTCTCTCCTTGTGGACAGTTCCCCGATTGACAATAAGTCGGAGAATTATTACAATTAGAATAATTCTAAATCAGGGGATTGGGGATATTACACCCTGATACATAAGATAAAAGGAGGTATTTATTATGGTATACAAATGCAGCATCTGTGGGTATGAATATGATGAGGAAAAAGAGGGCAGACCTTTTTCTGAAGTAACAGAATGTCCCATCTGCAAACAGCCACCGGAGATGTTCCACGGGGTAGAAAGCAGTAAAAACGCAGACATCCAGCAGGAATCTGAAAAAGAACCTGTTTCCGTAAACGCTGATGGTCTGGATTTAAGCTATCCCAGAGAAACCCGTAAAACAGACAGTAATTATCGGTACATGAAAGAAATTCATGAAATGGCAGTTACCGGGAAATCAGCCATTGAGGCAATGGGTACCCAGATGAAAATGCCAAACTGGGATGATGTACTTGTACTTGGAGCGCAGTTAAATCCTATGCCTTTGGATGAGCATGAAGAAGTGTCTCTGAAAACTGTAATCGGAAAACATGCGAAAAAGCCAATGGTACTTGATATGCCTGTTTACATTTCGCATATGTCCTTTGGAGCACTTTCCAAAGAAACCAAAATTGCGATGGCAAGAGGAAGTGCAGCAGCCGGTACCGCAATGTGCAGTGGCGAAGGTGGTATCCTTCCGGAAGAAAAGGAAGCTGCTTACAAGTATATCTTTGAATATGTACCAAATCTGTATAGTGTGACAGATGAAAATCTAAAAACTTCAGATGCCATTGAAATCAAAATCGGTCAGGGAACCAAGCCGGGAATGGGCGGACATTTACCGGGTGGCAAAGTAACACCTGAAATCGCAAAAATCCGGAACAAACCTCTTGGACAGGATGTTATCAGCCCTTCCAAATTCCCGGGAATCAACAGCGCAAACGATTTACGGGATCTGGTATGTGAACTGCGCTGGAGAAGCGATGGCAGACCTATCGGTATCAAGATTGCAGCCGGACGTATTGAGAAAGATCTGGAATTTTGTGTTTTTGCGGAACCTGATTTCATTACGATCGATGGTCGTGGTGGTGCAACCGGAGCATCCCCTGCTATCATAAGAGATTCCACCAGCGTTCCTACCATATATGCACTCCATCGTGCCAGAAAATATCTGGACTCCATAGGTTCCGATATCGATCTGGTGATCACCGGAGGACTGCGGGTTTCTTCTGATTTTGCAAAAGCCATTGCCATGGGTGCCGATGCAGTTGCAGTTGCTTCTGCAGCTATGGTGGCAGCTGCCTGTCAGCAATACCGTATTTGCGGTACCGGAATGTGTCCGGTAGGAGTGGCTACACAGGATGAAAAGCTACGTGAAAGATTACATATTGATGCAGCTGCAAAGAGAGTTGAAAATTACCTGAAGTGCTCTGCAGAAGAATTAAGAACCTTTGCAAGAATCACTGGTAATAAAGATATTCATGGCTTATCCGTGGATGACCTTTGCACCATCAGCAAAGAAATATCTGAATATACCAATATTGCACACGCATAAGTAGCAGTGGGGACGGTCCTAATAATGTTTAGTTAGGACCGTCCCCACGTTAAAACCTTCTTCCGCATTTAGGGCAAAACTCAAAATCTTCGTTTGTGGTAAAGCCACACTGCTCACAATGCTTATAGGAGTAATCGTATCTTCCGCCTCCGACTCTGGTTAGATGTTGTGGAAGGATCTCGACGTTCTCGCCATGAGCGATCCGCTTCCCCAGCTCAGGATCAAGCTCATATACGGTATTGCAGCAGCTTGTCTGAACATAATAATGTTTGTTCCACTTCATAACCGGTATAAAAAACAAGGACAGCACCGTGTATGTCATAAAAACCTGATACCTGCCATATCTGCCACACAGACTGCAGATCACTGTCTGGTTAAAGTCTAAATCTTTTCTTCCGTCCATAATTCCCATCATGAAAAACATAAAATACCTCTTCTACCTCTTTATCAATAAAACAGCCACATCGTTCACATTGGTACCGGTGGCACCTGTGATGATCAGTCCGCCGGATTTTTCCAATGCATGAAATGCATCATTCTGTTGTAAGGAATGAAAAATACTGATACCGGATTTTGCCAGAATACTTTTCGTCTCCCCATCACAATAGCCGCCTGCGGCCTCTGTGGGGCCATCGGTCCCGTCGCTTCCTATGCTGAAAACAGCAGTGTCCTTAAGCCCGGCTATCTTATCAGCTGCTGCCAGAGCAAGTTCCTGATTCCGTCCGCCTTTTCCATTTCCTTTTAATTGAACCACTGTTTCGCCGCCTGCTATAAAGGCAAGACTCTGCTCACTTTCCTGATGACTTTTCGCGATTGCGCCGAGAAAAGCACCTGCTTCCTTTGCCTGACAGTCCATCTGATCTGTCAAAAAGAAGGTTTTATAGCCCAGTTTCTCACAGGCCTCTTTTGCAGCTTCACAAAGATTTTTCACACTTCCGGTAACGACAGTTTCTACATTATACAGTTCTTTTGGTGTCTCATCTTCAAGTAATGCTCTGGCTTTATCATTTAATTTCAGATGATAATCATCTACAATCCGTATTGCATCCGCACTGGTACTGCTATCGGGATAAGCCGGTCCTGAAGCGATCATATCCAGAGGATCGCCTAATACATCGCTCAGTACAATACTGTAAACCCCGGCCGGCTCACACAGCTTTGCAAATTTTCCGCCTTTTACAGCGGAAAGACGCTTTCGTATGGTATTGATTTCCGTGATATCCGCACCGCAGGCTAACAGCTGTCCTGTAATATCCGCCAGTTCCCTTTCCGGAATCAAAGGCTTTTCGAACAGAGCAGAACCGCCACCGGAGAGCAGAAACAGCACAGTATCCTCTTTCTTCAGATCAGATACCATATCAAGTGCTGCCTGGGTCCCCTTGAAAGAATTGCTGTCCGGAATAGGATGTCCCCCTTCAAAGCAAAGCATACCGGGGATTTCTCCCTTTACATGATCATATTTCGTACAAACTACTCCGGCTGCTATCCTGTCCTGCAAAACAGCAGATGAGGTATTTGCCATTTCCCATGCAGCTTTCCCGGCTGCCACCACATAGATTTCTCCGGAGGCAAACTTCTTTCCTTTTAGTGCCTGTTTCACCGCCTCATTGGGCAATACCTTCTGAATGGATTCCTGAATAATAAAATCTGCATCCTGTCTTAAGTCCAACGCCTTCCCCACTTTCTTTCACTTATCAATGATGATGTGAATATACCTTCATCCTAAAGAAACATCCTGGGATTGTTTATCTGCCTTTACTGCACATCGGAACACGATCAGTCCTAAAATGAACATCACTGATATCATTCCGACGCCTTTATTGACACTGCCTGTCAGTTGGGAAACCAGACCCACAAGCGTTGTCCCCACAAAAGAGGCTCCTTTACCCAATATATCCAGGAGACCGAAATATTCGCCCGATTGGTTTGCCGGAATGATTTTCGTAAAGTAAGACCGGGATAATGCCTGAATACCACCCTGAAACATCCCAACAAGAACAGCCAGAATCCAAAACTGAGTCTGATTCGTGAGGAATATTGCAAATACTGCAATCCCCAAATATGCTCCAATACAAACCGTGATCAGCTTTTCTGCCTCATACCTGCACGACAGTCTTCCAAACAAAATCGCAAAAGGAAACGCCACAATCTGTGTTACCAGAAGTGCCAATAACAATCCTACGCTATCCAGTCCAAGTGCCGAACCATAAGCAGTTGCCATATCAATGATCGTATATACACCATCAATATAGAAAAAGAATGCCAGCAGGAACATAAATACCTTTTTTTCTTTTCGTACATTTTTAAGGGTTCTGCCCAGTCGTGCAAAGCTTTCTCTTACTACATGAGGCCTTTTTTCCACATAATATTTCTGCCGGTAGATTTTCAGTAAAGGCAGTGACATGACAACCCACCAGATAGCAATAATAAAGAAAGCAATTGCCATGGCCACTTCCATGGAAATACCCATTGCACCTGAGCCAAGTACCAGTATCAGAGAAAAGACAAAGGGAACACAGCTCCCGATATATCCCCATGCGTACCCCTGGGCAGAGACATCATCCATTCGTTCTTCTATGGTGACATCAGAAAGCATGGAATCGTAAAAAATGAGACTGCCGGCATATCCCACTTTGGCAATCACAAAAATAACCAGAAACAGCAGCCAGTTATGAACAAAGCCAAGGCTGATACAGCCTGCCACTCCAATGATAAGTGAAGTGGTAAATATGGGCTTTTTATATCCTTTTGTATCTGCCAGAGCACCACATACCGGTCCCAAAAGAACAATGATCAAGGTAACAATAGAAGCCACATACCCCCAATAAGCCAAATATTCCACATCACTCAGTCCTGCATTT
>JBJENT010000131.1:0-13779 GCA_051880335.1 Lachnospiraceae bacterium | reverse complement strand
GAAAAAATGGATGCTTCTCTGGAAAAAAAGGTTCAGGTTGAGAAGATTAAAAGAGAGTATGAAAAAAACATGCCTACCTTGCGCAGCCATTTTTTGAACCGGCTTCTGGAAGGTAATTACCTGAAAAAAGACATCGAAAATCAGCTGGAACATCTGGGGCTTTGTATCGATGGCATGTATCAGACGGTCATTGCCATCGACCTGGAGGATGCTTCCGGTTTTTTGAAAATCTATCCGGATGCAAAAGAAGATTTGATCGACTTTTCCATTGGAAATATCACAGGAGAACTGGTAGAAAACGAAAAGGACATCATCTTTTTCCAGAATACAGAAAACAAAAGCGTCTGCATTCTGTTTTCGGACGAGGAGGACAAACTTCAGGAAAGAGTTGAAATAATCGGCAAAAAAATCATTGAAGCAATGTACCGCTATATGAAACTCAAGGTCTGCATCCTTGTCGGTAAAACAGTGAACCGACCGGAAGAATGGGCTTTTTCCTATATTAGTGTGAACCTTGCCAGAGAAAATAAATTCCTTCTGGAAGAACACGACTTTGTTTATGGCGAAGATTTCAAAATGCCAAAAGAATATGTACATATTCAAACCTCCGGCTGGGTGGAGAAACTGGTGCTTATGATCAAGCTGAATCAACTGGAGGAACTGGAAGAAACCACAGGAGAGATGTTCCGCGAATTCCGTTCTTCCGGCTGTGAAAAAAAGACCATTCTGTTACATGTACAGAACGTGGTGCTGACGATCCTGATTGAGCTGGATGACTGTGCAACCGATATTTCCCAGGAGCAGGATGAGGTAGAGTTTATCCATCATCTTTCAGACTATAAACATTTGAGTGATGTGGAAGAGCGATTTTTAAAATTCTGTAAAAAATTATCGGAAGATATTGCAGGCAGAAGAGAAAGTGTGAACCAGAAGCAGGCGGTTCTTGCACTGGATTATATCGATAAAAACTATATGAATGTGAACATGTCACTGAATATGGTGTGTGCGCATCTTTGCGTGAGCACCAGCTATTTCAGTACTATTTTTAAAAATGCTACCGGAGAGACTTTTGTGGAGGCGCTTACCAGAGTGCGCATGGAAAAAGCAAAAAATCTTCTGGAGACCACCAATATGAAAAGCTACGAAGTGGCGCTTACGGTAGGCTATAACGATCCGCATTATTTCAGTTCCATATTCAAAAAGCATATGGGAATGACCCCTACCGAATATGCCAAGAAAATTCGTAAGGGATAGCGAACCGGAAAATACGAAAACCGGAAAATACAAAAACAGGAAAATACGAAAACCGGTACATGGGATAGGATAAAAATATGAAAAAAAGAAAATTCAGGTATCTGCATTCCTTTCAGGGACGAATCAACCAGTCTTTGCTTCTGATTGTGGGTATCGCAGTGCTCAGCTTTATGATCATTTCCATCAATCAGACCAATCAGACTGTAAAAAACACTTCGGCAGAATATACATCCCAGCTGATTCAGATGGTCAATGAAAATATCGAGGACTATATCGGAAACATGGAAAATATCGCCCATATCGTAACAGGAAATTCGGATGTGCGAAACTTCCTCTATACCGTGAATGATGATGAAATGGTCCACAATACATATAGCCAGAAGGTGGCGGAACAGTTTAAAACCTTAAAAGAGACCAGAAATGATATTTATAATATCGGTATCCTGGGAAACGACGGAAGATATATGATCAACGACCGGTATACCGTTATGAACATCCATGCCAACCTGGAAGAACAGGAGTGGTATTACAAGGCCAAACAGGGACAGGAAGTGATTTCCTCCTCTCACGTACAGAACATTGTGGAAAATGAATATCACTGGGTGGTAACACTCAGCAGGGAAATCCCCAATCTGATAGAACCGGATAATAACGGTGTTTTCTTTGTCGATTTAAACTATAGCTCCATCAGTAATCTGTGTGAAGAGATCAATCTTGGAACAAAAGGATATGTCTTTATTCTGGATGATCAGGGTAATCTGGTTTATCACCCAAAACAGCAGCTGATCTACAGCGGACTATGGGAAGAGAATCTGGATACTGTCATGAATGCTACAGAAGAAGAGATCTATTCACCGGATGGAACCAGACTTTTTACCATTTCAAAATCTGAAAAGACCGGCTGGACTGTAGTTGGTGTGACCTACATGGACGAAATGCTTTCCGGAACAAAACGTATCCGGGTTATGTACTATCTGATGGCGGTCATTCTGATCGGAGTTGCACTTCTTCTTTCCATTCTGCTTTCCGATATGATCACCATGCCCCTTCGAAAACTCAGGGAGTCTATGAAGAGTGTGGAAAATGGTAATTTTGACCTGGAGATCGAAGAGCCACAGACAGGGGATGAAATTTCCGATCTTTTCCGCAGCTTCAAAATCATGATTTTAAAGATCAGACAGCTGATGGAACATGGAATTCAGGAGCAGCGGGAAAAAAGAAAGATGGAACTGAATGCGCTGCAGGCCCAGATCAATCCCCATTTTCTTTATAATACGCTGGATTCCATTATCTGGATGGCAGAGGATGGAGATACCAGGGACGTTGTGCTGATGACATCGGCACTGGCCAGACTTTTGCGGAAAAGTATCAGCAATAAAAATGAAACCGTCATGCTTTCGGAAGAGATCGAATATACCAGGAGTTATCTGACCATTCAGAAGATGCGTTACAAAGATAAGCTGGAATATGAGATCGACGTGGACAGCTCCATCAATCACGCAGAAATCGTAAAACTGATCGTACAGCCTCTTGTGGAGAATTCGATTTATCATGGTATTAAAAACAAAGAGAATGGAAAAGGTATGGTCCGGATCGAGGGACGATACGAGGACGATGAAATCGTAATCCGCATATCAGACAACGGTGTGGGGATGACCCCGGAACAGCTGAAGCATGTATTTGACGACCGGGTGATCGATACCAAGCGAAATGGCGTGGGGGTACAAAATGTACAGCACCGTATTCAGCTCTATTATGGTACAGATTACGGACTTTCCTTTGAAAGTGAAGAAAATGTGGGAACTACAGTAACCATCCGGCTTCCGGATACTATGCAGGTGGATAAAAATGACGGTAGAAAGGACGGATAGACCATGAAAAAAAATGAAAATAAATACCTGTTCCTTGCTGTCGTAGGAATCATTGTGATTGCGGTAGTGATATTATTCTTGTATTTAAATTCGGAAGACGCAGGCAGTACAGGAACGGAACAGCAGGTCAAGATCGTATGTATTCCGAAGGCCATGGATGACAGTAATGACTTCTGGACTGCCATGATCGAAGGCGCCCAGATGGCAGCACTGGATAATGATGTGGATCTGACGATCATGAGCCCCCGGCTGGAGACGGATATTGATGTACAGAATCAAATGATAGAAGATGCCATTGCCATGCAGCCAAATGCCATTGTTCTGGCACCCTGTGATTATATCAAGACTACGCCCTATGCCCAGAAAGTGGTGGATGCAGGAATCAAACTGCTGATTCTGGATTCTACCATGGATAAGGATTTTGGCTGTACAGTAGTCGCCACCGATAATGTGGAAGCCGGTCGAAAGATGGGAGAATATATGAAAGGCCATCTGAATGAAGACAGTGTGATCGGAATCGTGGGGCACGTAAAAGGTGCTTCCACAGCAACGGATCGTGAAAAAGGAATCCGCGAAGCCATCGGAGAGTTTGAAGACCAGATTGTGGATGTGGTTTTCTGCAATTCCAGTTATTCCACAGCCATTGAAGTGACGGAACAGATGCTGGCAGAGCATCCGGATATTAATGTGATTTTCGGCCTGAATGAATATTCAGCAGTAGGGGCAGCCAGAGCGATCAAGAAACTGGGACTTACCGGAAAGGTTCATATGATCGGCTTTGACAGCTCCCTGGAAGAAGTCAGCATGATGGAAGAAGGAGTAATCGATGCCATTGTGGTACAGAAAGCACTGAATATGGGATATCTGGGGGTGACCATTGCATATCAGGAATCCCTCAGCTCTGAAATCCAGGAGGATGTGGATTCCGGCTCGGTGCTGATCACAAAAGACACGATTTATACGGAAGAAAATCAGAAACTTTTATTCCCGTTCCATAAAAATGATTAGAGAAATTTTTCACCTTTTTAAGTAGGATTTTCTATTAAATTGTTGCAGTGGAAAAATTATAATGGTTACAAGTCGTATGATGCAAATTGATGAAAGAAGGTAAGGTGATGATGTGGGCGAAGTAATATTAACCATGCAGGGAATCGACAAATCCTTCCCGGGCGTACATGCACTGGATCATGTAAACCTGGAAGTAAGGAAAGGCGAAGTTCACGCACTGATGGGCGAGAACGGAGCAGGAAAATCCACCCTGATGAAGGTGCTTACCGGTATTTATTCCAAGGATGAAGGAACGATTACCTATGAAGGAAAAGAAGTAGAGTTCACCAATCCGAGGGAAGCACAGGCAGCAGGTATTGTAATTGTTCACCAGGAACTGAATATGATGGGCCATCTGACCGTGGCACAGAATATCTTCATCGGAAGAGAGCCGATGAAAGGCGGTCTGATCGATGATGCCAAGATGATCGAGGAGTCCAGGAGACTGTTCGAAATGCTGAACATCGATATTGATCCCACCGAAAAGATGAGCAGACTGACGGTAGGTAAGCAGCAGATGTGTGAAATTGCAAAAGCCATTTCCCACGAAGCAAAAGTCATCATTTTCGACGAACCATCCGCAGCCCTGACAGAAGCAGAAATCGAAGAACTGTTCAAGATTATCCGTGATCTGAGAGAGAAACAGATGGGTATCGTATATATCTCCCACAGAATGGATGAGATCAAGGTGATCACAGACCGTGTAACCGTCATGCGAGACGGCGGATATGTAGGAACCCTGATCACAAAAGACTGTACCAAAGACGATATCATCAACATGATGGTAGGGCGTGTCATCTACGAAGATCCGAAGACAGAAAGTGCAGTACCAAAGGATGCCCCGGTGGTACTGAAGGTAGAGCACTTGAATGCAGGAAAGATGGTGCAGGATGTAAGCTTTGAGTTACATAAAGGAGAGATCCTGGGCTTCTCCGGTCTGATGGGAGCAGGAAGAACCGAAACAGCCAGGGCCCTGTTCGGAGCAGACCCGAAGGAAAGCGGAGATATCTATATCAATGGAGAGAAAGTAGATATCAAGAGTCCGGAAGATGCAGTAGCCCACGGAATCGGATATCTGTCAGAAGACAGAAAGAGATATGGTATCGTAACAGCCAAGACCGTGGCAGAGAATACAACGATGGCATGTCTGCCGGAATACATGAAGGGAATCTTCATCGACCGGAAGAGAGAAGATGAAGTGGCACAGAAATATGTAGACCAGTTAAAGACCAAGACCCCCGGGGTAGACCAGCTGGTAGTGAACCTGTCCGGTGGTAACCAGCAGAAGGTGGTTATAGCGAAGTGGCTGGCAAAGAACTGTGACATCCTGATCTTTGACGAACCTACGAGAGGTATCGACGTAGGAGCAAAGAGTGAGATCTATCACTTGATGAATGAATTGGTAGCAGAAGGAAAATCAATCATCATGATTTCCTCTGAAATGACAGAAATATTAAGAATGAGTGACCGAATCGTGGTAATGTGTGAAGGCAAGAAGACGGGAGAGATCGACATAGCCGAAGCAACACAGGAAAATATCATGCATGCGGCAACGCTTAGAAAATAGGAGGATAAAAAGGTGGACAAAATTAAAAACAATGCTTTTGTCAAAAAAATCGGGTTTAACAGATTGGTGTTAACTTGTGTACTGATCTTAATGTACATTGTTTTCGCAATCCTCAGCCCAACATTCTTAAGCTATTCCAGAATTTTAAGTGCTATGAACTATGCATATTTCCTGGGATTCTTAGCATTCGGTGTAACATTTGTTATCGCAACAGGCGGTATCGACTTTTCCGTTGGTCCTGTTATGTTTGCGGCAGCACTGATTTCCGGACAGCTTTTGGTAAAGAGCGGCTGGCCGCTGGTTGCTGTTATGGTAATCAGTATCCTTGTTGGTCTGTTCTTTGGTATTTTGAATGGTTATCTGGTAGCTTACTGGAGTCTTCCGTCCTTTATTACATCCATGGCAAGTATGCAGATGGCAAAAGGTATCGGTTCTGTATTTACCAAGACCCAGTCTGTCAGCTGGCCACAGGGTGCAGAAGCAAACGGATGGTTCCGTAACTTTGTTAAGCTCAGAATTCCAACCGGTAATGGCGCAATCCAGTTCCCAACTGGTCTGATCATCTTAATTGTTGCAGCTGTTATCTTTTCTGTTATTTTAAATAGAACCAAAGCAGGACGTTATATTCTTTGTCTGGGTTCCAATAAAGAGGCAGTAAGACTTTCCGGTGTTGATGTAAGAAAATGGGAAATGCTGGCATATGTAATTTGCGGTCTTTGCGCAGGTATCGCAGCAATCTTCTATGTAGGTGCTTACACAACCGTTCAGCCTGGTCTTGGTGATACCTTCAACAACGAAGCAATTGCAAGCTGTGTAATGGGTGGTACATCCATGTCCGGTGGTCTTGCATCCATCGGCGGTTCCTTTATCGGTGTTATGATCATTTCACTGTTGCAGGAAGGTATTCTGGCTATGGGCTTCCAGAAAGATTATCAGTATGTACTGACAGGTATTATCGTGCTGGCTGCTGTTTACGCTGATATCAGAAGTAGAAGAAAGAGAAACTAATAATCATGCATGTAGAGGAACCACAGAGGTGGTTCTGGAGAGGAAAGGTAATATCATGGGCGAAGTAATATTAACCATGCAGGGAATCGACAAATCCTTCCCGGGAGTACATGCACTGGATCATGTAAACCTGGAAGTAAGGAAAGGCGAAGTTCACGCACTGATGGGCGAGAACGGAGCAGGAAAATCCACCCTGATGAAGGTGCTTACCGGTATTTATTCCAAGGATGAAGGAACGATTACCTATGAAGGAAAAGAAGTAGAGTTCACCAATCCGAGGGAAGCACAGGCAGCAGGTATTGTAATTGTTCACCAGGAACTGAATATGATGGGCCATCTGACCGTGGCACAGAATATCTTCATCGGAAGAGAGCCGATGAAAGGCGGTCTGATCGATGATGCCAAGATGATCGAGGAGTCCAGGAGACTGTTCGAAATGCTGAACATCGATATTGATCCCACCGAAAAGATGAGCAGACTGACGGTAGGTAAGCAGCAGATGTGTGAAATTGCAAAAGCCATTTCCCACGAAGCAAAAGTCATCATTTTCGACGAACCATCCGCAGCCCTGACAGAAGCAGAAATCGAAGAACTGTTCAAGATTATCCGTGATCTGAGAGAGAAACAGATGGGTATCGTATATATCTCCCACAGAATGGATGAGATCAAGGTGATCACAGACCGTGTAACCGTCATGCGAGACGGCGGATATGTAGGAACCCTGATCACAAAAGACTGTACCAAAGACGATATCATCAACATGATGGTAGGGCGTGTCATCTACGAAGATCCGAAGACAGAAAGTGCAGTACCAAAGGATGCCCCGGTGGTACTGAAGGTAGAGCACTTGAATGCAGGAAAGATGGTGCAGGATGTAAGCTTTGAGTTACATAAAGGAGAGATCCTGGGCTTCTCCGGTCTGATGGGAGCAGGAAGAACCGAAACAGCCAGGGCCCTGTTCGGAGCAGACCCGAAGGAAAGCGGAGATATCTATATCAATGGAGAGAAAGTAGATATCAAGAGTCCGGAAGATGCAGTAGCCCACGGAATCGGATATCTGTCAGAAGACAGAAAGAGATATGGTATCGTAACAGCCAAGACCGTGGCAGAGAATACAACGATGGCATGTCTGCCGGAATACATGAAGGGAATCTTCATCGACCGGAAGAGAGAAGATGAAGTGGCACAGAAATATGTAGACCAGTTAAAGACCAAGACCCCCGGGGTAGACCAGCTGGTAGTGAACCTGTCCGGTGGTAACCAGCAGAAGGTGGTTATAGCGAAGTGGCTGGCAAAGAACTGTGACATCCTGATCTTTGACGAACCTACGAGAGGTATCGACGTAGGAGCAAAGAGTGAGATCTATCACTTGATGAATGAATTGGTAGCAGAAGGAAAATCAATCATCATGATTTCCTCTGAAATGACAGAAATATTAAGAATGAGTGACCGAATCGTGGTAATGTGTGAAGGCAAGAAGACGGGAGAGATCGACATAGCCGAAGCAACACAGGAAAATATCATGCATGCGGCAACGCTTAGAAAATAGGAGGATAAAGTGATGGCAAATAATGAGAAAAAAGGAAATGCCTTTGTGAATAATCCGATTGTCAGAGCAATCGGAACACAGAAGATTGTCGTTGTTGCAGCGCTCATTGTACTGTTTGCATTTTTCTGTATTGCAAGCCCTGCATTTAGACAGTATTCTACAATTTTAAGTATTTTTGACTATTCATATTATATGTCCTTTATGGCAATCGGTGTTACATTCTGTTTGATGACAGGTGGTAACGACCTTTCCATTGGTACCGGTATCATTTGTTACGGTCTGATTGGTGGACATATGATCAACGAACTTCATCAGCCTACCATCGTGGCTATTCTGGTAACCATGCTTGTAGCTGTTCTCTTTGGTGTGCTGAACGGTTTCCTGACAGCAGTTCTGGATCTGCCGCCATTTATCGCAACCCTTGGCACCATGATGATCACCAGAGGTCTCGGCTCCATCGCTGTTGGTGGTCTTTCTGAGACATGGCCTCCGGCAGGAAGTGCTGATGGCTGGTTCAGAAGCATCTTCAAAATGGATGTAGGCGGAACAAAGATTCCTCTTGGATTTATCTGGGTAGTATTATTAGTTATCCTGATGACCATTGTTTTAAATAAAACCAAACCGGGTCGTTATATCATTGCAATCGGTTCCAACAAGGAAGCTACAAGACTTTCCGGTGTAAACGTAGTGAAATATCAGATGCTGGCATACATCTTCTGTGGATTCTTCACAGGTCTTGGTGCTATTGCATATGCTGCAACCTTCCAGGCTATCGCTCCCGGTACCGGTGCAGGTCTGGAACTTGACGCTATCGGCGGCGCTATCATCGGTGGTACATCCATGTACGGTGGTTCCGGTTCTGTAGTAGGAACACTTCTCGGTGTATTCATTATGTCCATGCTGAAAACCGGCCTTCCATTTATCGGACTGCAGGCTAACTGGCAGCAGATCATCACTGGTCTTGTACTGATCGGAGCAGTTTTCATCGACGTTTTGAAGAACAAAAAAGTGGAATAAAAACAGGACAAAAAGTAGAATATATTCTTCCGTCAAGTGGAAAATTTTTACCATTTTTAGTAATATATTATACTTGAATTCAATGATTTTTTATGTAAAATAGCAGTATGATATGTATCGCAAAAGCGATTTACATATGGGCGGATAGTCGCCAGAAATAGTACCGGCAAGTCCGGAAAAATAGGAGGATATCTAAAATGAAAAAGAAAGTTTTAGCAAGCTTACTTTGCGTTGCAATGGTAGCAGCTACATTAGTTGGTTGTGGTAGCGCAGCAAGCACAACAGAAGCTCCGGCAGCAGAAGCTCCAGCAGCAGAAGCAGAAGCAGAAGCTCCAGCAGCAGAAGCAGAAGCAGAAGCAGAAGCTCCAGCAGCTTCCGGCGATTTACATTTCGAAATCGTATCTAAAGGTTTCCAGCATCAGTACTGGCAGGCAGTATTAAAAGGTGCAGAACAGAAAGCAGCAGAACTTGGTGTAACAATCAACTTTGTTGGTCCTAACTCCGAATCTGATATCGCTGATCAGGTACAGATGTTAAATAACGCTATCAATGCTCAGCCGGCAGCTATCGGTTTAGCAGCTCTTGATACAAGTGCATGTCTTGATGCTATCCAGACAGCTATGGATTCCAATATTCCGATCATCGGTTTTGACTCCGGTGTTCCAGGTGCTCCAGATGGTTCTATTTGGGCTAACTGTGCAACAGATAACTACGCAGCAGGTGAAATGGCAGCTGAAGAAACATTCAAAGCTATCGAAAGCCAGATCAAAGATGCTACAGCTACTGTAAGAATCGGTGTTCTTTCTCAGGATGCTACATCCGAATCCGTTGGTAACCGTGGTTTAGGTTTCATCGACAAGATGGGTGAATTAGTTGCAGCAGCAGGCAAATCTGTAGTTGTAACAGGTAACGACAAATTCGTTTCCGATTCTAAAGTTGAAGCTGGTGACAGCGCAGACGTTGTTATCGAAGTTCTTGTACCAGCTCAGGTTACATCTGAACTTTCCGCTATCGACTGCCAGACATTACTGAACAAAGATGATACAATCGCTATCTATGGTTCTAACCAGCACTCCGCAGAAGCTATGGTAACTGGTAACGAAAACATTGGCAAACTTGGCAAAACAGTTGTTGGTGTTGGTTTCGACTCCGGTGCAGTTATCAAAGCAGCAGTTGCAGATGGCACATTCTTAGGCGCTATTACACAGGCTCCAGTTGCTATGGGTGAAGCAGTTGTTCAGCAGCTTTACAACGCAGCTACAGGCGCTTCCGTAGCAGATGTTGATACAGGATGCCAGTGGTATACAGCAGACAACATGAACGATCCAGAAATCGCTCAGAACTTATATGACTAATTTGAAATAGAAGAGTAGTACATCTATTTGAATAAGATATAAGCATAAAGTGCTCCGGGAAACCGGGGCACTTTTACTATATAAAAAGGGGATATTTTGGTACTTTACAGTTGAAGAAAAAAAGATTAAAATGTTCCTAGATTTGAAATCAAACACAATCAATACGTTGAAGAGACGAGTACCTTTTTCAGATCGTATCAGAGAGAGATGCCATGTTGGAAGTACTTATGCGGGGAGGGGAGAACTGCCTGAGCCGGAAAGTACCAGTATAAGAAAGATAACATGTGCTGAAAGCATCTTTACAGGAGAAACTGGGAAAACTACCTCTGAGTGGCCCCAATCCGGTCCGGTGACTCCGTTATCGTCGATACGAGTGGTCTTGATATATTGCAGGTCATGTAAGTTCTGTGCCATGAGCATTGGAATGCGGCATTCAGACAGGACATTAAAAGGTAAGATATTCAAGGCAATTAGGGTGGAACCGCGTGATATACGTCCCTTGCAGTGCATTTTACATTGCAAGGGATTTTTTATGTTGTCGAAGAAAATGCTTCCGCATGAAGGAAATGCTTCCACACGAAGAAAAAGTTTCCAGGCAATGGAAATTATTTTCTAACTGAAAATATTTCCCGGCAATGAAAATGCTCCATATTGGAAACTGTATAAGAAAAGGAGAAAAAACATGAAAATCACATTAAAAGACGGCAGCGTTAAAGAGTATGCATCAGCAATGAGCGTGTTTGATATCGCAAAAGATATCAGTGAAGGTCTGGCAAGAGCAGCATGTGCCGGCGAAGTAGATGGCAAAGTGGTTGACCTCAGAACCGTGATCAGCGAAGACTGTAGCTTGAATATTTTAACTGCAGCAGATCCGGCAGGTCTTAAGGTACTTCGCCATACAGCAGGTCATGTACTGGCAGAAGCAGTAAAGAGATTATTCCCAGATGCAAAATGTACCATTGGACCAGCTATTGAAGATGGTTTTTATTATGATTTCGATTCTCAGCCATTTTCCAGAGATGATTTGGACAAACTGGAAGCTGAAATGAAAAAAATCGTGAAAGAAGGACATGAATTAAAGCGATTTACGCTTCCGAAAGAAGAAGCCATTAAATATATGGAAGAAAGAAACGAGCCATACAAGGTTGAACTGATTCAGGAACTGCCTGAAGGTGCTGAGATTTCTTTCTATGATCAGGATGGATTTGTTGATTTATGTGCAGGCCCTCACCTGATGAGCACAAAGGGTGTGAAAGCATTCAAACTGACATCTTCTTCCATGGCATACTGGAGAGGTGATTCCAATAAAGCAAGACTCCAGAGAATCTATGGCAGTGCTTTCTCGAAAAAGGAAGAACTGCAGGAATACCTGGATAAACTGGAAGATGCAAAGAGACGTGACCATAACAAACTGGGACGTGATATGAAGCTGTTTACAACAGTAGATGTGGTTGGCCAGGGTCTGCCGCTTCTGGCACCAAAAGGCGCTCGAATGATCATCAAGATGCAGAGATGGATTGAAGATCTGGAAGATAAAGAGTGGGGCTATGTCCGTACCAGGACACCACTTATGGCAAAATCAGATTTATATAAGATTTCCGGCCACTGGGATCATTATCTGGATGGCATGTTTGTTCTGGGCGATCCGGAAGACAAAGAGTGTATGGCACTTCGTCCAATGACCTGCCCATTCCAGTATTATGTATATAAAAATGAACAGCATTCTTACAGAGACCTTCCTTATCGTATGGGTGAGACATCTACCTTATTCAGAAATGAAGATTCCGGTGAAATGCATGGACTTACCCGTGTGCGTCAGTTCACAATTTCAGAAGGACATAACGTAATCAGACCGGATCAGGCTGAAGAAGAACTTCAGAACTGTCTGCATCTGGCATTATATGTACTGAAAACACTGGGACTTCAGGATGATGTGACCTTCCGTCTGTCCAAATGGGATCCGGATAATACAGAGAAATATCTGGGGGATGAAAATTATTGGAATACTACTCAGGATGCGCTCAGAAGAATTCTGGTGGAAGAGAACCTTCCTTTTGTAGAGGCTGAAGGGGAAGCTGCATTCTATGGCCCGAAGATCGATATTCAGGCAAAGAATGTATATGGTAAAGAAGATACCATGATTACGATCCAGCTGGATTGTGCCATTGCAGAGAATTTCGATCTGTATTATATCGATCAGAATGGTGACAAGGTTCGCCCTTATATCATCCACAGAACATCTCTGGGATGTTATGAAAGAACACTGGCATGGCTGATTGAAAAATATGCCGGCAAATTCCCTACCTGGCTTTGTCCGGAACAGGTTCGTATTCTTCCGATTTCTGAAAAATATGAAGAATATGCAGAAAAAGTCCGCAAAGAACTTGCAAAAAATGATATCGATGTAACAGTAGATAACCGTTCCGAAAAGATCGGCTTTAAGATTCGTGAAGCACGTATGGACAAACTTCCTTATATGTTGGTAGTAGGACAGCAGGAGGAAGAAAGCGGCCTGGTTTCTGTTCGAAGCAGATTCGAAGGAAATGAAGGACAAAAGCCACTGGCTGACTTCATTGATCAGATCTGCAAAGAAATCCGGACAAAAGAGATTCGTGTGGAGCTGCCGGAGGAAGAGAAGAAGAGATAATATAAAAAGAGGAATATAATGAAGGCCATTTGTTCATACTACTTCTGAAAATATTTCTAAAACAGGAGGTAGTAGAAGATGGCAGATTTGAAATGTTCCGTTGAAAATTGTGTTTATAATAAGGAGTGTCTTTGCAGCAAGGGTGATATCATGGTCGGGAATAAGCATGCAGACCGTAAAAGTGACACTTGCTGTGAAAGTTTCCGTGAAGCAGGTGAACACAATGCTTTTACAAGCTCTATTGCGCACCCTACCAGAAGCATCAGCATAGACTGTGAAGCTGCGAAATGTATTTATAATACAGATTATAAATGCTACGCTGAGCATGTGGATATCAAAGGCTGTGGTGCATCAGATTGTGGCGGGACTAATTGTGCTACATTTAAGACGAAATGAATTTTTCTTGAAAAATCAAGACAAAATAAATAAAAAAACAGTTGACTTACAGGGAATCGAATGGTATT
>JBJENT010000130.1:0-13790 GCA_051880335.1 Lachnospiraceae bacterium | reverse complement strand
CCATTCTTTTCTTCCATCTTTATAATTGTCCCAAACCTTGTGCATTTTGCCATTCAATCTTTTGTTATGGACTTTTGCCCTGGTATCACCCTTACGACTGGCACAAGTCTTCCAACTTCCCAAAACTATATCCCATCTTTTCCCACTCTGTCAGCAGTTTATCCATTATCTTTCCATTGGTGGTCGAAGTATTGTGAAGCAGTACAATGGCACCTGGATGGATGCGGGATGTCAGTTTGGAAAGAGCCTCCTGCTCGCTTGGCTGGTCATCTGCCTTCCAGTCCACATAAGCCAGACTCCAGAAAAAAGTATGATATCCCATATCTTTGGCGACCTGAAGGTTTTTCGTATCATATTTTCCCTGAGGCGGTCTGTAATATGGACACATTTTCATTCCGGTAATCTCCTGATACAGGTTCTCTACTTCCTGCATTTCTTTCGTAAAGGTGGCCTGATCAGACAGTTCATTCATATCCTTATGATGATAGGTGTGATTTCCCACCGTATGCCCATCCGATACCATTCTTTTGATCAGTTCCGGACTGGTTTCCAGGAAGTGCCCTACTACAAAAAACGTAGCCGGTGCATTATGCTTTTTCAGAGCATCTAAAATAAGCTCTGTATTTCCATTTTCATATCCACAGTCAAAGGTCAGATAGATTACTTTTTTCGTATCTGCCCCCACATAATACGCTTCCACTTCCTTCATCTGTTCTTTGTTTAAGGAACCGGTTGGCTGCTTCTCCGAACCATCCTGATAGCCTCCCAGTCCCCAGCTGCCACACTCTTCTGCATAGATTCCCTGATTCCATTGGTTCTCCTGATTTTGCCGAATGATGACCCGCTCTCCGGATGTTTCTATCTTTGCATTTTCTCCAGACTGACTCAACTGCTTTTCCAGCGACGGGGGCGTTCCATACCAGGTCAGTTTCTCATCCTCTGTATGAAGTACATGATCCTGATATACAGAAATCCATCCAAAGAAAGCAGCCACCAGCAATGCTCCAAATAACGTAATACGCTTTACATTCCATTTTTCTTTTGTACGGTGATTTCTATTTCCGCTCATAAAAAGACCCGAAAACCATCTTTGTATAATATACGGTTTCCGGGCCATTTTATGTCATTTTTTTCGTATCCGATCACAGGCATGTAATCCGGTGGCTTGTTTCGAAAATCTCTCCGGGTTGTAAAACATTCCCCCACTGACGCTGTTCCAGAGTTCCTTCAAACGCTTCGCTGTCACATCTGCCGCACCAGGGCTCAATGCAAACAAAAGGTGCCTTTTTATGTGGCGGTGACCACAACCCTACCAGAGGCATGTCAAAGGAAACTTTGATATATTCTTTTCCCTGGGGATTTTGAATCGCCACTTCATCTACCTGATAAGATTCCAGAACCAGCGCATCTTTGTAGAAGAGTTCATCTGAAATCGGCAGAATGCCTTTTTCCAGACCGTACTCCTCCGTTTCACTGCTGGCAAGTCCGCCTTCTCCGATGATCGTGGATGTTATTTCTTCCACCACATTCCCCGCTTTCCGAAGGACAAATGCGTATCCCTCTTCTTCGGAAAAAGGACACAGAAAAGCCGGATGGCCTCCTATGGAAAAATACATAGGCTTTGTATCTTCATTGGTTACTTTCCAGCAAACCGACACACTGTTTTCCTCCAGCACATAGCCGATTTCCAGCTTGAACCGGAACGGATATTTTGCAAGACTTTCTTCATTTGCTTTCAGTTCCAACCAGATTTCACTATCCGTCTGCTGCTTTAAATCAAATTCCATATCTCTGGCAAAACCATGCTGGCCCATGGGATATTCTTTTCCGTCATAAAGATATCTCTTTTCCTTCAGGCTTCCTACAAAGGGAAAGAGCACCGGCGTAGATCTGCCCCAAAAGGCCGGATCTCCATTCCAGACGTATTCCATTCCGTCTTTTTGCAGGGATTTCAGTTCCCCGCCCTTTGACTGTACTTTTATTTTCAACTGGTCATTTTGTAAGAAATAATCCTGCATGATAATCCTCCTGTGTAAATCCTATCTCTTTATTCTCAGGGCTCTCATGGCATTGATAATCGCAATGACTGAAACTCCCACATCTGCAAAAACTGCTTCCCACATATTTGCTGCTCCCAGTGCACCCAGCAGAAGAACCAGGAATTTGACTCCCAGGGCAAATACAATATTCTCCCGGACAATGGTCATGGTCTTTCTGGATATTTTGACCAGACTGGCAATCTTTCTCACATCATCATCCATTAAAACGACATCTGCTGCCTCAATCGCGGCATCAGAACCCATGCTTCCCATGGCGATTCCAATGTCCGCTCTGGTCAGTACCGGCGCATCATTAATTCCATCACCCACAAAAGCGAGCTTCTGTTTATCCTTTAACTGGTTCTGCAGTCTCTCTACCCAGTCTACTTTATCCGCCGGAAGGAGCTCTGCATGGATTTCATCCATCCCCAGTTCTTTTCCAACTGCTTCTGCTGCAGCTTTTCCATCACCGGTAAGCATAACACATTTCTTTACCCCTACCTGTTTCATTTCTCTGATTGCTTCTGCCGCACCATCTTTCACAGTATCTGAAATAACGATACAGCCCAGAAGCTTTCCTTCTTCTGCCACATATACTACACTGCCGCCTGTCTGAACCAGTTCCAGCTGAATGTTTTCCTGCTTCATTAGTTTTTCATTTCCAAGCAGAACCTTTTTGCCATCCACTTTGACACAGATTCCATGACCGGCAGTTTCTGTCGCATCTTCCACACGGTTCATATCCAGTTTTTTGCCATAGGCTTCCTGAATGGATATGGCGATGGGGTGATTGGAATATCCTTCTCCCAGTGCTGCCACTTCCAGCAGTCTATCCTCACTGCAATCTGTCGGATACATTTTAGTTACTTTAAATTCACCTTTGGTCAGGGTTCCGGTTTTATCCATGACAATGGTGGTCATTTCAGAAACTGCTTCCAGATAATTGCTTCCTTTTACCAACACACCAATTCTGGAGGCTGCTCCGATTCCTCCGAAGAAACCAAGGGGAACCGAAATCACAAGAGCGCATGGACAGGAAATAACCAAAAAGATACATGCTCTTTCAATCCACTGTGCCCAGCCTCCCCCTGTCAGGAGTGGGGGAAGAATGGCAAGAAGTACTGCTCCGATGGTAACCACAGGGGTATAATATCTTGCAAATCTGGTAATAAAGTTCTCCACTTTAGCCTTTTTAGAGCTGGCATTTTCTACCAGTTCCAGAATTTTCGCAACCGTGGAGTCCTCAAATGCTTTTGTAGTACGCACTTTTAAAATACCACTGCCATTGACACAGCCACTGACAACCTGGTCTCCCACAGATGCCCTTCTCGGAACGGATTCTCCGGTAAGTGCTGCAGTATCAATCTGGGATTCTCCGTCTGTCACGATACCATCCAGCGGGATTCTTTCTCCCGGTTTTATGACAATAACAGTTCCCACTTCCACATCATCCGGATCCACCTGCACCAGTTCTCCGTTTTCTTCCACATTGGCATATTCCGGGCAGATGTCCATCATTTCTGATATGGATTGTCTGGATTTTCCTACTGCATAGTACTGGAAAAGCTCGCCCACCTGATAGAACAGCATGACAACGACCGCTTCCGAAAAATCTTTCACGCCAAATGCAGCAAAAGTAGCAATCATCATCAGGAAGTTCTCATCAAATACCTGACCGTTTTTTATATTCCGGAATGCTTTCAGGATAATATCATAGCCAATGATCAGGTAAGGAACCAGAAATGGAAACAGCATATACCAGCTGTCACTGATATTTCCAAACAGATTTTGTTTTTCACCAATCACCAATGCCAGAAATAGAACAAAAGTGATCAGAATACGGTATAACATTGTTTTTTGTTTCTTTGTCACGACACTTACCAGCTTTCTTCTTTAACTTTACTTTTTGAATTCTTCTTTTCGTATCCTGCTTTTTTAAATCGTGCGGTTTACATTAAGATTTTACAATCCGGTTCTACCTTAGCACATACTGCGACTACTTCTTTCATGATGTCATCAAACTTTTCATCTACTGCATCGATGGTCATTTTCTGAGCCAGAAAACTTACCGTCGCATCGTTGACTCCATCGATCTTTTTGATTGCATCTTCCATTTTTGCTGCGCAGTTTGCACAATCTAAATCTTCCAGTTTAAATTTCTTTTTCATGTCTTTTACCCTTTCTTTTATTCTTTCTTTTTGTTTTTACTGCTTTCTCTTTACTTTTTCACTTTGCGTTTTGTCTTCGTACTTTCTCTTTGCTATTCCGTGCAGACAGCTTTTGTCATTCTTCAATATGTTCCCTTCCCTGGGCGATGATGGATCTGACATGATCGTCCGCCAAAGAATAGAACACGGATTTCCCATCTCTTCTGGCACTTACCAGTTTGGACTGTTTCAATATCTTCAGCTGGTGGGAAACCGCAGACTGGGTCATATGAAGAATCTCTGCCAGATCACATACACAGACCTCTGCTTCAAACAAAACAAACAAAATACGGATTCTGGTGGAATCGCCGAATACTTTAAACAGTTCTGCCAGATCATATAGTTCATCTTCGTCCGGCATCATTTGATTTACAGCATCTACGATTTCCCCATGAACATGTGTCTGTTCGCAACACTCTACATCATGAATGGACATGTTTTTCTCCTTTTCTTTTGATTTCCTTTTCTTTTGATTTCCTTTCCTTATTAACTTACTTTTCTTTTTTCATTTCTTTTATCGGTCATGTTCTGAACATATGAGCATCTGTTCATATGTTCAATATATTACGCCTCAGATGTTTTGTCAACATATTTTTAACATATTTTGACACACATTTTCCCAAGATATTTTTTCAATAAATTGATGAAACATGTTGGGGCAACATGTTCCATCAATACCTTATGTAAAATCTTTGTATGCTATTCCTTATCTCTGGACTGAACTCCCGGTTCATGATAAAATCACATTAACTATGTATCGGATTTTACAGCTTTTTAGGAGAAAACTGTTATGAATAGCCTTAACCAAGAGCCAAACGATCACGAACTGATTCTTCAGGATTATGAACAGCTCCTTATCACTACTGCTGCCGGAACCTACAAAGGCATACGACGTCTGGATCTGGAAAGCGAGCAGGCTGTTTATATTTATTTTGAAAAGGACCATATAAAGCAGGAGCCTTTGGGCAGTTGGTCTGACTGGATTGAAGGTCAGAAAAAACATGTCCATCCGGATGACTTTATAAAACTGAAAGAATTTTTCAGTCTGGATACCCTTCGCAGCCTGGAGGATGGCGTATTTCGCAGTATCAATTTCCGATCCCGGAGAAAAAACGAAAATGGTTATTATCGTACCTATACGACTACTGCTTCCGTTACCTATCTGAGTGGAAGAAGAACTGCTGTCATGACTACCATTGACAATACGGATGCTGTAATAAATGAAATGGAGCAAAAGAAGCTTCTTGCCTCTGCTGCCAGTATTTATGTCTCCATGCATGTTCTGGATTTGAAAAAAGATGAAATAGAGACACTAAGCAGTGCAGAACATATTACCAATTTGGTCAATGGCCGGAAAAAGGGAGTGGCCCGAATACTTACGGACGTCATGATGCAGTTGACCGATGATGAATATCTGGAAGATATGCTGGATTTTATTAACTTCCGTACTTTAGATGAACGTATGGAAGGAATCAACACCATAACACTGGAATTCCTCGGGAAGCATACCGGCTGGTGTCGTGCCCGTTTTATTGTAGTGGAACGGGATGAGCTCGGTCGTATCCAGCGCCTTTTATGGGTGGTGGAAAATATCAACTCTGAGAAGAAAAAATCCAACCAGCTTGTTTATTTATCGGAAACGGATTTAATGACCGGTATACGGAACCGTGGAGCCGGCGAACAGAAAATCAAAGAACTGATTTCTTCCAATCACCCCGGTATCTTCTTTCTATTGGATGCGGATAAATTTAAAACAATCAATGATAGTTACGGACATACCGTGGGAGATAAAGTGCTGATTGCCCTTGCCGATTGTTTAAAAGAATCTTTCCGTGATTCTGATGTGATCATGCGCCTTGGCGGCGATGAATTTGCTGTATTTGCCCCCGGCATTACAGATAAATCACTGGCCATAGGAATTGTCAAACGTCTTTTCCATCGGGTAGAACACATTTGTATTCCGGAACTGAGCGGGCATAAAATAACTGTTAGTCTGGGAATTGCTTTCAAAAAGGAAGATGATGGATTGGACTTTGATTCGTTATACCATAAGGCTGACATTTGTACCTATGAAAGTAAGAAAACAACCGGAAATGCGTATACTATTTTGGAATCAGAATGAAAAGAGGAATAAATATTGATCATTGATTTTCATACACACATTTTTCCGGATAGTCTGGCGCCCCGTGCCATAGACAAGCTTTCCAAAAGCGCAGATATCATCAGTTATACCGATGGAACTTTCCGCGGTTTACAGGACTCCATGAAGCAAAGTGGGATTACCTACTCTGTCTTATTACCGGTAGTCACTAAGCCCTCCCAGCAGGAGGATGTAAACCGCATTGCCATACAGACCAATGACTCAGGATTTCAGACCGGCATCTTTTCTTTCGGAGGAATCCATCCGGAAAATGAAAACTACCGACAGATTCTGAATCATTTAGCCGATCATGGGATCAAAGGGATTAAATTGCATCCGGTCTTTCAGGGAGCCTATCTGGATGATATTCGTTATATGCGTATTATTGATTATGCCAGTTCGCTGGGATTGTGTATCATGGTACATGGCGGCTATGATATCAGTTTCCCATCTCTGGACTATGTTACCCCTATTCACATTCTTCCTGTGTTGGAAGACATTCATCCGGACAAATTGATTCTTGCCCATATGGGTGGATGGCATTGCTGGAATGATGTGGCACGATTTCTGGTGGGCAGTGATGTCTATTTCGACACCTCATTTTCCATTACTCCACTGAGAAGCCCTGCTATTCTTTCCCCATCCGGCAGCCAGAATGAATATTCCGGGTTGAACGCAGACTCCGGGTTTGTCGAGGATTGGCAGAAAGATAAGCTGGCACCTTCCCATCAGCAAATGAGCCTGATTCAGTTTTGCAATATGGTCCGGAATCATGGGACGGATAAAATACTGTTTGGTACAGACAGTCCATGGGCCAGCCAGGCAGAAGCACTCAAACTGCTTTCTTCCAGCGGACTTAGCCATACAGAGCTTGCAGATATTCTATATGGCAATGCAGCAAAGCTTCTGGGCATTGGTGAATAGCTGTCTATTTTTTTATAAACTCACAGAGGCGAGATACGCTTTACGCATCTCGCCTCTGATTTTTGTTGGTCACTATTGCCCAGCATTAACTCTTTCATCAAAATCGATCTCTTTTGCAACCAGATTATCAGCACCGTACATCTTACGAAGCTTTGGTTTTTCTATCTTGCCTGTGGCATTTCTTGGAATGTCCGAAAAGATGATTTCTTTTGGACGTTTGTACCTGGGCAGTTCCAGGCAGAACTCTTCCAGTTCTTCTTTGCCGCATTCCATGCCTTCTTTGATTTCCACGATGGCTGCTGTGATCTCGCCCAGACGTCTGTCCGGCAGACCGATAACAGCTACATCCTTTACCTTATCATGACGACGCATAAAATCTTCGATCTGTACCGGATAAATATTTTCGCCACCACTGACAATGACGTCCTTTTTACGGTCTACCAGGAAGTAGAATCCATCCGGATCCTGCATTGCCATATCTCCGGTATAAAGCCACCCGTCTTTCAAACATTCGTCAGTTGCTTCCGGATTGTTATAATAACAGGTCATAACACCGGGACCTTTCACACAAAGCTCGCCCACTTCACCCTGCTTTACGATATGATCCTGTTCATCTACGATCTTACATTCCCATCGATATCCCGGGATTCCGATGGCTCCCACTTTATGGATGTTTTCCATACCCAGATGCACACATCCCGGGCCTGTGGATTCACTCAGGCCATAGTTGGTATCATAATCATGATTCGGGAAATATTCTTTCCATCTTTTGATCAGAGACGGTGGTACCGGCTGAGCCCCGATATGCATCAATCTCCACTGATCCAGTTCATAATCTTCTTTTTTGATCTCACCCCGGTCCAGCATGTCCAGAATATCCTGAGCCCAGGGAACCAGAAGCCATACAATGGTACATTTTTCTTTGGAAATGGTTTCCAGAATGGTTTTCGGTTTGGTTCCTTTTAAAAGTACTGCTTTGCTGCCTGCCACCAGAGATCCCATCCAGTGGAATTTTGCACCGGTATGGTAAAGAGGCGGAATACACAGGAAGGTATCCTCTCTTCCGGTAGCATGATGAATCTGCTCCATCTGAGCAGCCTGTGTCAGACTTTGATGTTTATGTAAAATAGCCTTCGGAAATCCTGTGGTGCCGGAGGAAAAATAAATAGCGCCAAAGTCATCATCGGTTATGGTAATGTCCGGTGATTTGCTGGAGCAGTCAGATACCAGTTCCCGATAACTCTCTGCAAAGCTGGGACAGTTGTCACCCACATAGATGAGAAGTCTTCCTCTGGAAAGCCGGTCTGCATTGGTCTCCAAACGTCCGATAAATTCCGGTCCGAAAACAATGGCATCCACTTCTGCCAGTTCTACACAATATAATATTTCTTCTGCGTCATATCGGAAATTAAAAGGAACTGCAATGGCTCCTGTTTTTAAGATACCAAAGTAGATGGGCAGCCATTCCAGACAGTTGTACATGATAATGGCTACTTTATCCCCTTTTTTAATTCCCCTGCCAAGGAGCATATTGGCAAAGCGATTGGCTTTTTCCTGAAAAACGCTCCAGGTGATTTCCCGTCGATAAGGTTCAAATCGATTGGATTCAATCAGTTCATATTCCTTCCAGGTTCTTCTTCTGGTATCCTTTTCGTCCGGATTCAGTTCAACCAGTGCCACCTCGTCCGGATACAGCGAGGCATTTCTATCCAAATAATCAATTACAGGCATTTTCTTTTCCCTTCCTGATGTTTCTTTTTTTGATGTTTCTTTTTTGATGTTTCTTTTTTGATGTTTCTTTTTCTGATAAGTCCTTCCCGTTTATTCTCCCAGGGAATCTTTCACACTAACTACTGTCTGTTTATCATAACATGCAAAAACATCTTCTACAAATTTTTTCTCCGGTTTTGGTGAAAAAAGACTTACCACCGGTACGATGATCAGACCTGCCAGCATAGCGATGGCACCGCAATTGATCGGAGACTTCATGATCGGTGGCATAATAGATGGAGCCAGCATGTCTACCAGCATGATTCCTGCACCAAAGATAAAGCATGCCCAGCAGGATGCTTTGGTTGTCTTTTTCCAGTACAGCGAGTATAAGAATGGTGCCAGGAATGCCCCTGCAAGAGCTCCCCAGGATATTCCCATGAGCTGTGCAATAAAGGTAACTGAACTCTTATACTGAATCAGCGCAATGATAGCGGAGATTGCAATAAATACAACCACCAGCACACGGATAAACAGAAGCTGTGTCTTTTCTTTCATATCCTTGATAAAATTATCTTTCAGAAAATCAATGGTCAGTGTGGAGCTGGATGCAATGACCAGAGAAGAAAGCGTGGACATGGATGCAGAAAGCACCAGAATCACAACCAGTGCAATCAGCCCTGTTCCCAGATTCTGCAGCATGGTAGGGATGACTGAGTCATATCCGTTTGCAGCAATATCAATCTGATCAGAGAACAGACGTCCAAAACCGCCCAGGAAATAGCATCCACCAGCTACAACAAGGGCAAAAATCGTAGAAATAATGGTTCCTTTTTTGATGGCATCTTCGTCTTTGATGGCATAGAATTTCTGTACCATCTGAGGAAGCCCCCAGGTTCCCAGAGATGTCAGAATAACCACAAACATCAGATTCAGCGGATCAGGTCCAAAGAAGGATGCGAAGATACCCGGCGTGGTGCTGACACTTTCATCCGTGACCTGAGCCAGACCATTCAGTGCTGTCATAAATCCACCCTTGCTGCCAATTACTGCTGCGATCACTACTACGATGCCCACCAGCATGATCATACCCTGAATAAAATCATTGATGGCGGTAGCCATGTAGCCGCCTGCAATGACATATATAGCTGTCAGTACTGCCATCAGAACGATGCATACAGAATAATCGATATCAAATGCCATTCCAAACAGTCGGGAAAGTCCGTTATACAGGGACGCTGTATATGGAATCAGGAAAACGAATACAATCACCGATGCAGCAATCTTTAAGGATTTGCTGTCAAATCTCTGTCCGAAAAACTGGGGCATGGTAGCCGAATCCAGATGCTGTGTCATAATACGGGTTCTTCTGCCCAGTATAGCCCATGCCATTAAGGAGCCGATTATGGCATTTCCAATACCGGCCCAGGTCGCTGCGATACCATATTTCCAGCCAAACTGTCCTGCATATCCTACAAAAACAACTGCGGAAAAATAGGATGTTCCATATGCAAATGCTGTCAGCCATGGACCAACCGCTCTTCCTCCAAGAACAAACCCCTTTACATCTGTTGCGTGTTTTCTGCAGTACAGACCGATTCCGATCATCACTGCAAAGTAAAGAATCAAAATTGCAACTTTCATAACCTTTCCCTTTCATTTTTACATTTTTTCTTTTGCTTTTTGCTTTCTATGTAAATCGCCTTCTCCGCGATTTATATCCCTATCTCTGTACCCTGTTCATATATTTGTCCCACTCAAAGATTGCCTTTTCAAAACAAATCTCCAGACGGAAGGAATCGAGAACCGTGCTTCCATAATCGTTGTCATCTGCATATTCGATTCCCACCGAATAATCATATTTTCCGTTTTCTTCTTTGATCTGTTCCATGCAGTATAGATAATTTCCTTCACAGGTCTTCAGAAAATCCTTCAGTTCCTCTTCCGAAAAAGGCCGGTCCGGTAATTCACTGACCAGCACATCATTGGCATCATAATATCGGCTGCCTTCCTGATACCCGGACAGAATCTCAGCACCCAAAAGTCTTACCTTGGTGGTGCCCGCATAGCTTTCTGTATAGTTTGTATTCTGGGAATTATTGGCCTTTACAATCAGGGCGTCCAATTCCATATACACTTCCTTTTCTTTGTATTCAAACTTTGTCACCATACAATCTTCAAAAGAAAAGGCACTGATTTCGTTTACGGATTTAAATGCCATAAAATCACTCCTAACATTTCTGTAAAAATTCCTGCAGGTCGTCCAGCTGCTGCATAGCAGTTTTTCGCCCGATTTCGTATACCCGGAGAAGTTCCTTGGGGTTGTGTTCCACCGGTCTGATTTCCAAAGCCTGTTCCGGTTCTATAATATAAGTCGTCCCCTTCTCCTTCTGCTCTCGGATATAGGCAATCTCTTTGTTATACATCAGATGCCGATATTCCAATGCCTTTACCATATTCGGGTATTGATGTAATTTAGCGTGCAAAACAGGCATCAGTTTATTTTTCTTCTTCCGATAGTCTTTAGGTCTGGTTAAAATCACCACATTTCTGTCATATCCTATGCTTTGAAAATAGGAAAGCGGTACAGAATCCGATATTCCTCCATCCAGCAGCAGTTTTTCACCAATCTCTACCGGTCGTGACACAAGAGGCATGGATGCCGATGCCCTAAACCACTCCAGGTCTTCTCCTTCCCCCGTATCACATTTATGATACACAGGAAGTCCGGTTTCTATATTGGTCGCTACCACATAAAACTCCATAGGATTTTCCTGATATGCCTTGGTATCAAAAGGATCCAGTACCCCTGGCAATTCGCCATAAGCAAATTCTTTACTGTATATATCCCCTGTTTTCAGAAGACTCCGAATGCTGCCATATCTGGGGTCTCTGCAATATTTTGTATTGTAACGGATCGCTCTTCCAACCTGCCCGGACTTATAGTTACACCCAAATGCTGCACCGGCTGATACGCCGATCGCCCCATCAAAGGTAATGTGATTTTCCATCAGAACATCTATCACTCCGGCGGAAAATAGTCCTCTCATGGCTCCGCCTTCCATTACTAAACCAATCTTCACTGGTCATCATCTCCTTTTTGCCGGAAATTACATAATAATTGTCAAGACTCATATTACAATTGTCGAAACATATATAATAATTGTCGAAACACATATAGTATTCCCAGATAACACTTTAACACGTTAAACCATTACATACAAGAAGCAAATAAAAAACTTCCGGGCAGGATGCCATATTCCCTGCATTCTTTACAGGAAATACCACCTTTTGCCCGGAAGCTTTTTGGATTATGTATGTCATTTGTTAGAAATAAGCAGTTTTACTGTTACAAACATGCCGATGTTATATGCATACGCTGTTAATGGCATGCTGTTTGTTGCAGGAAAATATACTACACGTTAATGGCAATGGCCTCCACAGCAGGAACAGTCTCCTCCGCACTGTAGTGATTTTCCTTTCTTTTTATCCCGGATCATTCCCCGGATGACCAGTCCTACCACAAGTAATAATATCGCTAATGTAATCAGGGTTCCCATTTTGATGACCTCCCATGCCTTTCATTAATCTTTTTTATTATTCCAAATTTCATTTACTAATTAGAATTTCTTATTACGTAGTTAGTATAAACTAATTTGAATTAGATGTCAATAACTTTGTGATAAATCAAAAATTTAATTGCAATATACAAAATGATGATTTATTATAAACATATCTTTAACATATATGTGAACATCTTTCGAAGTGTCTATGCTTCGATCTTTGGCATTCGCCAACCGTTTCACAAATGTAAAACTTAATATAATCAAAGGAGGAGATGGTATGGCGATTTTGAATCAGCTAGGCCAGTGGCTTTCCAAAACAAAAAGCCAGGACAACCTGTTGGACCGGAATATTAAGGAATTCCTGTCTAACAAAGTGATTCTTGCATGGATTCTCAAGTATTCTGTGGAGGAATTCAGAGATTTTCAGATTTCAGAGATTGAAGACATGATTGAAGGAGAAGTGGATATCAGCAGAATCCGGCTGGAACCGGGACTTACCAATATCTTTTTTCGGAAGAAGGGTGAGAAAATCGACGGTATGCCCAGGGAAGATCATGTGCTAAAAGAGGGCACCATCTTTTTTGATATCCGGTTCTTTGTGCGGTACCCGAATGGTGGTGATCTGATTAAGCTGATAATTAACGTAGAAGCACAGAATAAGTTTGACATTAGTATCATAAAGAGAGCAATCGTATACTGTGCCAGAATGATATCCGCCCAGATTCGTCAGGAATTCACACCACCTAATTATGGAGAAGTAAAGAAAGTGATTTCCATATGGCTCTGCTTTAATCCACCGAAGTATGCCCGGGACACCATTACATCTTTCAGGATCCATCAAAAGAACCAGTATGGCAATCTGCCTGTGGGAAAACTGGAAAGTGATGTGATGGAAGTAATCCTGATCTGCTTGGCAGAGGAGAAACGAAAGAAAACGGAAGGAAATAGCCAAGAGGAATGGATCTGTGAGAGCCAAAACAAGTTAATCCGAATGTTGGGAGTGGCACTATCCAAAAAACTTACTTCAAATGAAAAGATGAATATGTTAGAATCAGAGTATGCTATCGCAATGGATTCCAAGATGAAAGCGGAGGTAAACGATATGTGCAACTATAGTGAGGGAGTGAGAGAAGCAGTTTGGGAAGAAGTACAGGCAGCACTGGATGCCAAAGAGTGAACACGTGGTGGCCAAGATCGGAAGCCC
>JBJENT010000129.1:6880-13869 GCA_051880335.1 Lachnospiraceae bacterium | reverse complement strand
AAAGGCATACCAGAATATGCTCATCTGTATGATAATCACTATGGCTTTTTATTCTGGCACTCTCTGTCAACAGATTGACCCTGTCTGCACAGCGGCGAAGGGCAATTTCCCGCAGTGCGGTAAGGTTTTCCAGGGTAAAGAAATGGTCCATTGCCTGTTTCGCCTGGGCCGACTTGTACACATCCCCGGAGCGTATACGTTCCAGCAGTTCCTGGGGTTCAATATCCACCAGTTCCACCTGACTTGCCTGATCAAAAACAGAATCCGGTATACGTTCACGCACCAGGATTCCCGTTATGGATGCAACCGTATCGTTCAGACTTTCAATATGCTGCACATTCACTGTGGTATAAACATCTATTCCGGCATTTAACAATTCTTTGATATCCTGATAACGTTTGGCATGACGACAGGATGGTGCATTGGTGTGGGCCAGTTCATCCACCAGAATAAGCTGGGGCTTTCTTGCAAGGGCTGCATCAATATGAAATTCCGAAAGCGTAATGCCATTATAATCTGTGACAAGATTCGGAATGCATTCCAGCCCTTTTACCAAAGCTGCTGTCCGTGGGCGTGCGTGAGGCTCGATATATCCGGCAACAACATCTATGCCCCGATGCTTTGCTTCATGTGCTGCTTTTAACATGGCATAGGTTTTTCCAACCCCTGCTGCATATCCAAAAAATATCTTCAAATGCCCTCTGGCTTTGCTTTCTTCCTGCTCTTCTACTTCCTGTAACAGTATTTCAGGATTCTGCCTGCTCTGGTCCATTTCTGCACCCCCTTTCCCTGCAAAACTAATTCATTTTATCACAATTTATCGTTCCCATCTTCTATCATTTTTTCAAAAAACAGTTTTTCCTTATGTTCCGGGTCGATTTCTTTTCTATTTCGCTCTAAGAAGGTGTCGATTCGTTTCATGACAAGATATCCCAATACAAATACTATGATGATGACCAAAGATAGTAGCAATTCTTTCATCTGATTACGCTTCCCCTGCTAAATATGAAAACACTTCTGCATATTTTTTCTGTTACCAAGTACTAAAATGGTATCGTTTAAGGTAAAAATAGTCTGTGGTGTAATATTCATATCCATTTTTCCGGAGCGCTTGACCGCCATAATATTGATTCCATGTTTTTTACGAACATCCACCTCACCCACACTTTTGCCAATCCATTTCTCCGGTACTGTGATCTCAAAAATCGCATGATCTTCATCCAGTTCAATATAATCCAGAATATGATCTGCGGTGTAACGAATGGCTGTCCAGTCTGCCAGCTGTTTCTCCGGATAGACAATCTCATCTGCTCCATTCCGCAGCAGGAACTTTTCATGTACATCCCTGGCTGCACGGGATACCACCAGCTTTGCTCCCAGCTCTTTTAACAAAGATGTGGCTTCCAGGGAACTTTGAAAATTATCTCCAATGGCTACAATACAGACATCAAAATTGTTTATGCCAAGAGACTCCATAAAGTCTGCATTTGTGGCATCGCCAATTTGTGCATTCATGACATAAGGAAGCACCGCATTCACTCTGTTTTCATTCTGGTCCACAGCCATGACCTGATGATGCATCTCATTCAGTTTCATTGCAATGTGGCGTCCAAATCTTCCAAGTCCAACTAATAATACCGATTTCATTCTCTTTCCTTCTCCTACTCGTAATATGTATTTATAGAACTCTTTCCTTTTCTGTTTATAAATTTATTCGTCCTACCCGACAGTTATTTTCTCCTGCGGGTATTTGGATGCAACCATTCCCTTTCCGGACATTGCAGCAAAAATCAGAGTAAGTCCTCCTACTCTGCCAAAAAACATCAGTCCGATCAGAATAAACTGTGAAACCAGCCCCAGCTGAGGTGTGATTCCAAGAGACAGGCCAACTGTTCCGATTGCAGATGCAGTTTCAAACATGGCTGTCAAAAGCGGAATGCTTTCCAGGCGGCTGATGATCATGGCACTGCCTTCAAACAGCACGACATACATTAAAAAAACGGTTGCTGCAGTCCGTACCGTATCATCCGGAATTCGTCTCTTAAAAAAGTGGGTATGCTCCCGATGACGGAAAACCGATAAGGCCGATGAAAACAGTACTGCTATGGTTGTGGTTTTCATACCGCCGGCTGTGGAACCGGGGGAGCCACCGATCAGCATCAGCATCATAATCAGCATACATCCCGTTTCTGACAGTCCTGTCAAGTCTGCAGTGTTAAACCCTGCTGTTCTTGGTGTCACTGCCTGAAACAGGGAACAAAGAATTCGTTCTCCCAAAGGCAGATCTGTAAATTCAAAAAAGTAAAAATAAAGAGCCGGAAAGATAATCAGCAGAACAGTTACTGTGAGAATCACCTTGGTCTGCACCCTGTATTTCTGAAAATGCCATTTATTTTTTTTGATATCTTCCCATGTCAAAAATCCAATACCACCAATGATGATCAGCGCCATTATCGTGATATTTACAAAGCCCACTGAGGAAAAAGCAGTCAAAGAGGAAAAGGGTTTTTCTATACCATTTAAGTCAAATCCCGCATTGCAGAATGCAGAAACAGAATGAAAAATAGAGTACCATACACCTCTTCCAATCCCATATTTTCCACAAAAGGTGGGTATCAGCAAAACTGCTCCGATCAGTTCGATCAGCACCGTGGTTTTCAGAATAAACTTGGTAAGCCGGACAATGCCCCCCAGATGGTGGGCGGAAATCGCCTCCTGCATGGTGCTTCTCTGCATAAGACCTATTTTTCGTCCCGAAACCACCGCGATGGATACTGCAACGGTTACAATGCCCATTCCACCGATCTGTATCAGAAACAGAATCACTCCCTGCCCAAAAGCGGACCAATAGGTTGCGGTATCCTTCAGAACAAGCCCGGTCACACAAACTGCAGATGTGGCAGTAAATAATGCATCTGTCCATTTTGCTCCGCCGAAGTCTCTTGTGGAAACAGGCAGTGCGAGAAGAAAACTCCCGATCAAAATAATGGATAAAAATCCTAATATGATAATCTGAAAAGAAGTCATATGTCTGTGTACTTTTCGTTTAAACATTGCCCATACCTACACCTTCTTAATTTCATCTTATTGCCATCTTTATTTTATCTTAATAGGCATAAAGTACGTATTAAGCAAAATGGGTGAAGTATTAAGATTGTATAAAGATGAAATGGCACGACATGATTTAGAAATAAGCTTCAGGAAAAAGAATGTTACATAAAAAACAGCACCATCGGTTAAACCGATGATGCTGAATTTTATTTGTTCTTATTTACTTAAATCTATTCTTTACGAATGCTTAGCATCAAGCTTTGCCATCAGAACCAAGAACGTTAACGATCTTATGAGCAACCATATCTTTAACAGCCTGACGAGCTGGTTTCAGATACTGTCTTGGATCGAAATGATCTGGATGTTCGTTGAAGTACTGACGGATAACAGCTGTCATAGCAAGACGGATATCAGAGTCGATATTAATCTTACATACAGCAAGTTTAGCAGCTTCACGAAGCTGATCTTCCGGAATACCGATAGCATCTGGCATTTTACCGCCGTTTTCATTGATGATCTTTACAAAGTCCTGAGGAACAGAAGAAGAACCATGAAGAACGATTGGGAATCCAGGTAATTTTTCAATACATCCTTTTAATACATCGAAACGAAGTGGTGGTGGAACAAGGATACCTTTTTCGTTTCTTGTACACTGAGCTGCTGTGAATTTGTAAGCACCATGAGAAGTACCGATAGCGATTGCAAGAGAGTCACAACCTGTTCTATCAACGAATTCTTCTACTTCTTCCGGACGTGTATAGCTTTCGTGACCAGCTTCTACACTTACTTCATCTTCTACACCTGCAAGTGTACCAAGTTCAGCTTCTACTACTGCGCCATGAGCGTGAGCATATTCTACAACCTGTTTTGTAAGAGCAATGTTTTCTTCAAAAGGTTTGGAAGAAGCATCGATCATAACAGATGTGAAACCACCATCGATACAGGATTTACACAGTTCAAAGCTATCGCCATGATCTAAGTGAAGAGCGATCGGAATATCCGGATTTTCTGCTACAGCTGCTTCTACTAACTTAACAAGGTATGTGTGGTTAGCATATGCACGAGCACCTTTGGAAACCTGTAAGATAACAGGGCTCTTCAGTTCGCCAGCTGCTTCTGTGATACCCTGAACGATTTCCATGTTGTTAACATTGAAAGCACCAATAGCATATCCGCCATTATAAGCTTTTTCGAACATTTCTTTTGTTGTTACTAATGCCATATTTTTTTCATCCTTTCTTTTTTAACTTTGTACGCCTCAAGACCATTTACACGTCTTTGGACATACTATCGTATTGATTTTACCACGTTTTTCAAAAAAGGGCAGAGGTTTTCTTAATTTTTTTGAAAAAATTTCTTTTTTGTTAAATTTGTGCGTTTCTTCAATATTACTTATTGTCATTTTGTGTGTTTCTTCGCTTTTAGCGATACATTTTGCCTATGATATTTCCTGACACTTTTTGTCTGTCAATTTTCACAGATTCGGTCAATGGTCCGGATCTCCTCTTCCGTAAATACCGTATTTTCCACGATAGAAAGATTTTCCACGATCTGCTCCGGTCTGGATGCGCCAATTAAAACGGAACAAACTTTATCGTCCTTCAAAATCCAGGAAAGTGCCATCTGTGCCAGACTCTGTCCTCTTCCCTTTGCCAGTTCATTTAACTGCTTGATCTGTGACAAGCGTTCCGGAGTAAGTGCGCTTTCCTTCAGGAATCTATGATCTCTAGCGATTCTGCTATCCTCCGGAATACCATGCAGATATTTGTCTGTCAAAAGTCCCTGTGCCAGAGGCGAAAAAGCAATGATTCCCACTCCCGCTTCTTTACAGAAATCTTTTACACCGTTTTCTTCGATATGCCTGTCAAAAATAGAATAACGTACCTGATTTACCACAAAGGGACAATGCAGTTCTTTTAAAATCTTAACTGCTCTCTCCGTAGTCGCTTTATCATAGTTTGACACGCCTGCATATAATGCTTTTCCGCTATGGACAATCTGTGCCAAAGCTTCCATGGTTTCTTCCAATGGAGTCTCCGGATCCATTCTATGATGATAGAAAATATCCACATAATCCAGCTGCAGTCTTTTCAAACTCTGGTCAATGCTTGCACACAAGTATTTTTTGCTGCCCCAGTTTCCGTAAGGTCCCGGCCACATATCATATCCTGCTTTTGTGGTAATCACCAGTTCATCACGATAGGGAGCAAAATCCTCCTTTAAAATACGACCTGCATTTTCTTCCGCACTACCATATACCGGACCATAATTGTTGGCCAGGTCAAACTGGGTGATGCCTCCGTCAAAAGCAGTGCGACACATAGCTTTCATATTGTCATAATTTCCATTACTGCCAAAATTATGCCAAAAGCCAAGGGAAACAGCCGGAAGTTTCAGTCCACTGTTTCCCACTCTGTTGTACACCATTTTGTCATATCTCATATCATTTGCTACATAGATATCTGCCATAACCCCTCCTGTATTTTTGCATTTTTGTATTTTTGTTTTTTTCTTTTACTTTTTTACTTTTTCTTTTGCTTTATCTTTTGCCTTTTCTTTTACTTTACCCGGTTATTTCGGAATCTGCAAGAAGCATCCTCCAATTTATGATATAATGTGCGCAAAGGAAAAACAAGCGACTGCGAAAGAAAAACAAGCGACACCAAAAAGGAGGCCATCCATCATGTCGGAAAAAGCCATTTTAGTTGTAAGTTTCGGAACCAGTTTCCCTGAAACACGCAATAAGACAATCGATGCCATAGAAAGCTATATCCAGCATGCTCATCCCAGGTATGCCTTTTATCATGCCTGGACCAGCCGAATCATTCGGCAAAAGCTTCTTCAAAGAGATGGGGAGTCTATTCCGGATGTGGCAGATGCCTTTCGGCAGATGGAAAAAGATGGTGTGAAAAACGTGTTTGTACAGCCAACCCACATCATTCCCGGTATCGAAAATACAAAAATGAAAGAAGATGCACAGAAATGGTCTGATAAATTTGACTCCATTTCTTTTGGAAATCCGCTTTTTTCCTCTCCCGGGGACTACAATACTTTTTTAAAGAATATTACAAAAGAGTATTTCTTTCCCACAGATTCAGAAGCTCTTTTGTTTATGGGACACGGGACGGAGCATGAGGCAAACTCCATTTATTCTGATTTGGACCATGCTTTTCAGGAAGCAGGATATTCCAATTATTATGTCGGGACAGTGGAGGGGGCTACAGGTATGGACTCTGATGTAGCCTCTGTTAAGGGCCCTGATGCAGCTTCCCATGAAGCTACTGATTTGAACCGGATTTTGTCACGCCTCTCAGAAAAGAACTATCAAAAAATACATCTGGCACCACTCATGATTGTGGCAGGCGATCATGCCATAAACGATATGTCCGGTAAACATGCCGATTCCTGGGAAAGCATTCTGAAAGAACACGGTTATCACGTAGAATGTCACATCAAAGGCCTGGGGGAATATGATTTTATTCAGGAAATGCTGAATGCACACCTGTGTGACATATTATCATAGAAAGTGTAGGCCCAGGAAGCTATTGCTGCACCTATAGGACCTACAAAAAGCTTGCTGGGGAAGGATATCGTAGGCCCAGGAGAGTACGACGAACTTTTTCCTCACCGCCATAGAAAAAAGGCTGCCCTCAGGCAGCCCTTTGCATTTAAATCCAACTATAATCTCCACCGGTAATTGCCAGACTGAGAAGAGTATCCATTTTTTCTACGTCTTCCCCTTCCACCATTTGAATCAATTTGGCAGATTCCTTTGGCTCTGTGATTTCGTCATCCGGTCCGATCTCCATATCAATCTCTTCCCCACAATAGGGACAGACCATAGTAGGTGCTATCTGAAGATCCAGAAATCTGGTATGGCAATCCTCGCATTCATAATACCCACATCTTTCCGTTCCATCCGGTACATAATACATAAC
>JBJENT010000129.1:0-6780 GCA_051880335.1 Lachnospiraceae bacterium | reverse complement strand
CTTTTCTTCTGTCACCCATCCCTGCATAGCAGCCGCTTTAACCATAGCGTATTCTCCACTGACACTGTAAGCAGCCACCGGAATATCGGTGGCATCCTTTACCTGTCTGATCAGATCGCCATAGCACATGGCAGGTTTGACCATCACGATATCTGCGCCTTCGTCGATATCCAGCATCACTTCTTTCAAAGCCTCCCGGCTGTTATGATAATCCATTTGATAAGATTTTCTGTCTCCAAAGGCCGGTGCTGATTCAGCCGCATCCCGAAATGGTTCATAAAAAGAAGAAGCAAATTTTGCAGAGTATGCCATAATCGGAGTTTCCAAATAGCCTGCCTGATCCAGTTTGCTACGGATCGCTGCCACACGACCATCCATCATGTCCGACGGAGCCACCATATTTGCTCCTGCCTGCACCTGACTGAGTGCAATATCTGCCAGAACATCCAATGTTTTATCGTTATCCACATAATCTCCACGCAGGATTCCGCAATGCCCATGGGAGGTATACTCACACATGCAGACATCACCGATCAGATATATTTCCGGGCACTGTTTCCTGGCCATGCGAAATGCTTTTTGCACAATTCCGCTATGGTCATAGGCACCACTTCCCACTTCATCCTTATGATCTGGGATTCCGAAAAGCATCACAGATGAAATGCCACTGTCCAAAAGCTCTATCAGTTTTTCCTCCAGTCGGTCCACACTATAACGAAATTGTCCCGGCATAGAAGGAATCTCCTGTTTTATTCCACTTCCTTCTACCACGAACATGGGATAAATCAAAGAAGATTTGTCCATTCTCGTCTCTCTTACCATTTTTCGGAGCGTAGCGCTGGTACGCAGTCTCCTTGGTCGGTATATCCTGTCCATTTATGCTAATCCTTTCTGTCTCTTTTTCTATTTGCCTGTGGCTCTTTTGCTATATTGCTTATATATTACTTATATTTTGCTTATTGATTTCTCATATATTACTTATTGATTTCTCATATATTACTTATTGATTTCTTATGGATTTCATATAGATTGCTTATAGATTCCATATATTGCTTATAGATTGCTTGTAGATGCTCATAAATTACAGATAACTTCCACCAGCCCATCCATTGTAGCCTCTTTTGAAATCTCACATTGCATCCCATACTCTGCTGCCATCCGGGCAGTCTGCTTTCCGATACAGATTGCTTTTACGCCTCTATAATCAAGTCCTTCTGTCATGGAAACAAATCCTTTCACCGTGGAAGAACTGGTAAAAACAACTAACGTATCCGGCTCTTTTTCAAACAGTTCTTTCAAATCGATGGCAGACTGCGCCGCATATGTGGTATCATACAGCGCAATGTCCTCAATGACAACATCCGGCACCCGTCTTATTTCCTGAATCAGTTCCTGATTTCCCATTCTTGCCCTTGGGATCATCACATGATCTCCCGGCGAAAGTACCTCTGCCAGTTTTTTCCCCAGGGCTTCTCCATGGTATTCCTCCGGCATCAGATCTGCAAAAATGCCCTTTTCTTCCAGCTGCCCCTTTGTTCCACTGCCAATCACCGCAATCTTGACACCCAAAAGGCATCGGACGTCCAGCTTTTCCCGGGTAAGTACGCCCCAAAAATAATCCACTCCTGCAGGTGAGGTAAAAACAAGCCAGTTTGCTCCGGCGATTTTGTCATGTTTCTCTATAGTGTCATGCTCAACCGCCCTGTCATATTCTGCCTTAGCTCCATGCACTGCTACCCTGTCACGTCTTGTCACAGCATCATATCCTGTACGCTCCATCATATGGTGGATTGCAGAAACAAGTTCCTTCCGGTCCCCAGCAGGTTTGGTTACAATCGTGGGGATTTCCAGCACCTCCGCACCTCTGCTGCGAAGCTCCATGGCCAGCCCTTTACTTCTGTCAGCAGGCCTGGTTATCACGATTTTCTTTCCAAATAAGGGTAGCTTTTCATACCAGGTAAAAGCTTCTGCCAGCCGGCATACCTGGCCAATCATCAGAATAGCCGGTGTTTCCAGCTTTTCCTTTTTTACTTTTTCCACCAGGGTACAAAGGGTAGCCACTACCCTGCGCTGCCGGGACGTAGTCCCTTGAGATATCATGGCAGCCGGCATCTCCGGTTCCATTCCTGCCTTCAGAAAACCATTGCAGATATCTTCCATCGCGGTAACGCCCATCAGGAACACATAGGTACCACCGGCTTTCACCAGTGCATCAAAATCAATCTGTAACGTCTCTCCCTGCTTTTTATGACCTGTGATAATGTGCAGGGAGGAAGAAAACTCCCGATGTGTTACCGGAATTCCCGCATATGCCGGCACCGAAAGAGCCGAAGTCACCCCCGGCACCACCTCAAAGGTGATTTCTTCTTTTATCAGTTCTTCCAGTTCTTCACCACCCCGTCCGAACAAAAACGAATCGCCGCCTTTCAGTCTGACCACTTCTTTTCCCTGTTTTGCCAACCGGACCAAAAGCCTGCTGATTTCTTCCTGCTTTATGGTATGATGGCCGGAATGCTTTCCCACATATATTTTTTCTGCGTTCTCCGGTATCATAGCCACTATACTGCTTCCCACAAGGGCATCATAAACAACTGCATCTGCCTTTTTCAGAAGAGCATTCCCTTTTATGGTAAACAGTCCTTCATCCGAAGGTCCTGCTCCCACCAGATATACTTTTCCCTGCTTCATTCTTCCTGATTCCTGTTTTTCTATAAATTTCTAAAGGTCTTTTGATCCCCGCATTCTCTTTGCCAGCATAATCCCCAGCTGCTCTGCCTGGGAAACGTCCCCGGTTATTTTTCCGACCTGATATTCTTCTCCAAACTGCTCTTCATAATATAAGCCGGTTAAGGACAACTGATCTCCACTAATCTCTGCATAGGCTGCAATGGGCGAAGAGCATCCTCCGTCCAGATATTTTACAAAGGCCCTTTCTGCCATTGCCATCCTCCGGGCATTTTCATCCAGAAAACCTTCCAAAACAGAAGTATCAAAATCTTCCCTGCCCTGTACTGCCAGCATTCCCTGGCCGGCCGCCGGAATGATCTCATCCACTGTAAAATATCGGCTTATCCTCTGCTCCAGCCCAAGTCTTTTCAGACCTGCTGCTGCAAGCACCAATGCACTGTACTGACCGCTGTCCAGCTTCTCCAGACGGGTCTCAATGTTCCCTCGAATACTCTGAAAATCGGCATTGGGAAAAAGCTTCTTCATCTGCAATATCCGGCGTTTGCTGGAACATCCGATTGGTTTATGGAAATCTATCCCACTCATTCCCTTAGGCAGAACCAGAACGTCTCTTGGGTCTTCCCTTACCGATACCCCAAGCAGCGGATATCCTTCCGGAAGTTCCATCGTCACATCCTTCAGGCTGTGTACCGAAAGATCTGTTTTTCCCTCCTGAAGCGCCATGTCCAGTTCTTTTAAAAACAAACCTTTCCCGCCAATCTGGTCTAAGGGGATATGCAATATTTTGTCTCCGGTTGTTTTCATTGGCAAAAGTGTAGCACTGCATCCCGGCAAACCATTGATATGCTTTTGCAACATCTGTGCCTGAATCAGTGCCAGCTTACTCTCCCTGGTCCCGATACGTATTTCTTTCATCATTTATTTTGTAGTAATCTCCTAATTTTTTCACATACACTGCGGACTTTTTTATGATCGCTCCCATCGGAGCTCACTCCAAACACCAACCCATCATGCCGGATTAATGCAGGAAAATAAAAATCACTGTCTTCCTTACAGGAAGCATTATTGACGGGGATTCCTTTTTCTTTGCAGAACAGGGCAATCTGATGATTCAACACCGCATCGTTGGTGCAGACAAGTACAAAGTCCGGATATACCTCCTGGTTCAAATCTGCTACCTGACTCAGATGTGGTTCCTGCTTCAAGTCTGCTGCCGGACTCAGATGTGCTTCCTGATTCCAATCCGTCTCTTGACACAGATGCGCTTCCCGGTAGCACTGTGGTATCCATCGGACAGCCTGCTCATCGGATAACTGCCTGATCTTTTCCGTCACTTCCGGTGACACCACTGTCATTTCTGCCCCGAATTCCAAGAGACTCTGAATGCGTCTTTCTGCCACCCGGCCTCCACCGATAATAAATATGTTCTTATTTTCCATAGAAAAAAACAGCGGAAAATAGTCATGTTGTGCCATTTTAATACCTCTCATATTGCCCTACCTGAATATCTTCAAAGGTGGTATTTGCATCATACACCCGAAGTGCCATATCCAGCATAGGAAATAAAAGAACTGCACCGGTACCTTCTCCCAGGCAGAGATTTCCGTCTATGATCGGAGAAAGACCAAGTTCTTTCATGATTCCCCGGGTGGCCGGTTCCTGACTCATATGAGAGGGTATCATATAATCCACTGCTCCGGGGAACATTTTTTCCGCACACAGTGCAGCCACTGCACTGATGATTCCGTCTATCACAATGGGCACATGATAAAGAGCGCCTCCCAGATACACGCCTACAAGACCGGCAATATCCAGACCCCCCACACATTGCAGTACTTTTTCAGCAAATGCCGGAGTAATTCCGGATGACTGTAACCCGTATTTCTGAAGCGCCTGTTGGATGACTTCTTTTTTCCGGCTTAATCCTGCATCACTGAGCCCTGCACCTCTTCCGGTCACTTCTTCCACCGGCATCCCAAGCAGTGCGCTGGCCATTGCCGAGCTGGTTGTGGTATTCCCGATTCCCATTTCACCAGTAGCAAAAATGCGGTAGCCTTTCTGCTTATATTCCCAAACCAGATCTGCCCCTGTCTGAATAGCCTGCCACATTTCCTCTTTAGTCATAGCAGGCTCTTTCAGGAAATTTCCGGTTCCGGGAGCCACTTTCTTTGCCAGCAGATTTTCATGCGATGCCTGGCAACTGATACCGATATCCACAGGAATCACATCCACTCCTCCAACCTGTCCCATCTGGCAAACCGAAGCAATCCCTTTTGCCATATCCAGAGCCACAATGGCTGTCACGTCCTGTCCGGCCTGGGTCACTCCCTCTTCTACGATTCCATTGTCTGCACACATGGCAATCACTGCGCGCTTATGAATATTCACCTCAGTCGTCCCCTGTATGGCCGCAATCCGGCAGATAAACTCCTCCAGCTTTCCAAGGCCATCCAATGGCTTGGCAATGGCATCCCATTTTGCTTTTGCCGCCTCCTTTATGGATACGTCGGGTTTTTCTATTTGGAATTGTTCTGTCACATTTACCGGTTGCATACTTTCCATCCCAATTCTTTCACATAACTTACTACTTTACAAACACTTCTGTTTTTCCATGATCTGCTTCTTACAAAGCATTCTTGTTTTTCCACCCAGCACATTGCTTTACAAAATCAGCCGCAAATTCCGGACAGGAAGGATAGTATAAATGAGGAAATCCTGCCAGAATCCCTTTGTATTTTGCCATGCATTCCCAAAAGCGGTTCCCCATAGGCTTTTCTGCATGTGCGTAATCTCCGTTTTCCGTGCTGTCATAATAGTGAAATTCGTGAGCCTTTATTTTCTTTCCATCCCGGAAGGCCAGTTCCACATAGCCAAACCTGCCCAGACGTCCTGTGTCATAACATTCTCCGGGAAGGACGCCGACCATTTCCCAGACATGTTCCTGTTTGTCTTTCAGACTTTTCTGTAAATACATAAATCCGCCACATTCGGCCAGCATGGGCATTCCACTCTCCACTGCCTGAAAAATGGCTTTTTTCATTTCTGCGTTTTGCGATAACTCCTCTGCATAAAGCTCCGGATAACCACCGCCAATCAAAATTCCATCCACATCCGGAAGATTTTGATCCTGTAACGGTGAAAAATAGAAAATCTCTGCGCCATTTTCTTCCAAAAGCCTGATATTATCTTCATAGTAAAAACAGAAGGCGCTGTCCTTCGCCACACCGATCCGGCAGGAAGGTTCCTTTCGTTTTTGTATTTGTCCTTGTCTTTGTATTTGTTTTTGAATGTCTTTCTCACTCTTGCATTCCATTGCCGGAGCCTGCTTTGCCAGCATCAGGAATGCCTCCAAATCTACGGTACTTTCCAGCGTGTCCGCCAGATGATCAAACTTCTCCCTTAAATCCGCTATCTCTTCCGGCATTTTCAGTCCCAGATGGCGGCTGTCCAAATGAAAGTCTTTCTGCTCCGGCAAATATCCCAGTACTTTAACCGGAAGTTCCGATTCGATCTGCTCTTTCATTGCAGGAAAAAGCATAGCCGACATACGGTTTAAGATAACTCCCTTGATCAGATGATCTGATGTACAATCCATCATGTCTTTGCCTGAATGATCTGATGTACAATCCATCCTGTTCTTGCCCAGATGCTCCGATTCATAATCCAGCATTCCTTTGATCTGAGCGCACACAGTCCTGCCCACCCCTTTGCAGTCCACAATCAGAACCACCGGTGTTTCCAACATAGTGGCCAGCTCAAAGCTAGACCCCCGGATCTGGGTTCCGCCCAATCCATCAAAGTATCCCATAACACCCTCTATCAGAGAGATTTCATCCGAAGCTGAGCCGGCAAATAATTCTCTGGTGGTATTTCTGTCGGTAAAATAGGGATCCAGATTTTTGGACGGGATCTGCAATACTGCACGATGGAACATGGGATCAATATAGTCGGGACCACACTTAAAGCTTCTAACACCCACGCCTTTTCTGGCAAGTAATGTTAAAAGTCCACAAGTAATATATGTTTTTCCACTGCCACTATTGAGAGCAGATAACATCAAACGGGGAAACTTTTTTTTCATTTTCTCTTCCT
>JBJENT010000128.1:0-14007 GCA_051880335.1 Lachnospiraceae bacterium | reverse complement strand
GATATTCTGCTGGAATCTGCAATTACTTCTAAAAATCACGGTCGGATTACGGTTTCCGAAGATCAGATTTTATATTGTGATGCCAACAGTTCCAACGGAACGGTAATCAATGGAAAGATTTACGGAACAGCAACCGGGGTTTTTGAAAAAGTATTGGAAGATGGAGATATTATCCGGATTGAAAATCCTCAGGATCCCGCAGGAAATGATACAGTTGTAATGATATACAGGGCATCTGTTCTGCCGGGTTGCAGCTGGAAACGGATTTCCCTTCCGGGAAAATATAAGGTGGTTTCCATCGGCAGAAAGAAAGAAACCAATGTGATTGCCCTTCATGATGGAAGATGTTCCAGACAGCATGCGGCGATGCAGCATGAAAGTAATGGCGTTTGGACACTGAGAGATTTAAATAGTGGAAACGGTGTGTTTTATAATGGAAGAAAGATTGGAAGTCATGTAGATTTGCGGAAAAAAGACTTTTTCCGGGTAGTGGATTATTTCTTCCTTTTTACAGGAGAATATTTATATTATTATTCGGAGGAAGAGGCAGTGCCTGCTTCGCCGGAAAATGAAATAGAAGTGCCAATGACTGTGCTTAGAAAACCACAGCAGGTACCATCGGCTGTGCCGGGCACGCCACAGTCTCCGGGCGCAGTAAAAGCCCCGGGGGTTGCAAAGGTTCCGGGTGTGGGACAAATGTCGGGAGCAGCGAAAATTCCTTCACAGAAACCGGCTATGCAAGCTCCACGGCGAAATGCTGTTTCCAATGGAAAAAATCTGGAGATCGATATTACCGCCAGAACAGCAAGACAGGGATTTAAAACCCTTACGCTTTTGAAGGATATTCATATTACAGTCAAATCCGGTGAAATGGTATTGATTCTGGGTGGATCAGGTGCCGGAAAAACGACTTTTATGAATGCTGTTATGGGATATGAAAAGGCAAAAGGAACCATCCGATATGGAGAAACCGATATCTATTCCGAATATGAAAAAATGAAATATGAAATCGGTTTTGTACCCCAGGATATTCTGCTTCGGGAAAATGATACGGTTTATGATACATTATATAATTCTGCCCAGATGAAACTGACAGACCATCCTGAAATCTGGGAGGACAGAGTGAAAAAAGTTCTGGAAATGGTTTCCTTATCCCATGTACAGGATTCTCTGGTAAAATCCGTCAGCGGTGGTGAAAAGAAGAGGGTCAGCGCAGGGGTTGAACTGATTGCGGATCCAAGTTTATTCTTCCTGGATGAACCGGATTCCGGTCTGGATGCATACAGCGCTACAGAGCTCATGGAAAATCTCAGAAGAATTGCTGATATGGGCAAAATCGTTATGGTAATATCCCATTCTCCGGACCGTGCTGCAGAACTGTTTGACAAGGTCGTTATTCTGGCAAAGAGCAGAGTGGATAACAGTGGACATCTGGCATTCTATGGCTCGGTTGAAGAAACAAAGAAGTTTTTCGGGGCCGATACGCTGGAAGGTGTCGTAGGTAAGATCAACAGCCGGGATGCAGATATTGAAGGCTATATTAACAGATGGAACAGTCTGGGAAGAAGACAGTAGGGCATACTTTGTCCCGGAGGAGAAAAAGACAGTAGAACAATACAACATTTATATTGAAAAAGTGATATATATGGTGAAGAAAGACAAGAGGGTAGTGACAAATGGGTAGTAACAGATTTTCACAGGTAGGAGTTTACATTGGAAAATGCTTTCGTATTTTCTGGCATGAAAAAGGATGGAAGGTAGTTCTTTTTGGCGCAATTATTTCAGCAATTATTGCCTGGGTTCCCGGTGATAAAATGTTTGTTTACAAGGTGAATACAAAGAATGGTGCTTTCGCCATTGTATGTGCCTGCATTTGGATTGGTCTTTTCAATTCCATTCAGTCTATCTGTCGAGAGCGAAAGATTATAAAGAGGGAACATCGAACAGGATTACATATTTCATCTTACATTCTGGCACATATGATCTACGAACTATGCATCTGCTTTATTCAGTCGATCATTATGGTTCTGGCACTTTTCATTTTCCGAAACAACATTCCGAAAAGTGGTGTCATTCTGCCGGGGCTTTTAGAGCTATTTATCAGTTGTTTACTGATTATGTATGCTTCTGACGTACTTGGTATTGCTGTATCTTCTTTTGTAAAAAATGAAAATGCTGCTATGGCAGCCATGCCTTTTGTACTGATCATTCAGCTTGTGCTTGCCGGAATCATCTTTGAATTGGAAGGTTCTGTCAATGCTGTTTCCAATGTAACAATCAGTAAGTGGGGTGTCCAGGCAATCTGTTCCACCTGTGACATTAATCATATGCAGGATGCATTTACAGTTCTTCAGATTGAAACGGAAGAGGAACAAATGGAAGATATGCTGGGACGTGATCTGAAGGATAGTGAGATTGAGGATATTGAAGAAAAATACATGGATCAACAGCTGGAAGATGATGAAAGAACAGATGATGCTTATGATGATTCACCAGGTGTACTGCTCAGCTGCTGGATGATCATGATCGTTTATACCATACTGTATGGAGTCATCAGTGTACTGGCACTGAAAATGGTGGACAAGGATAAACGATAGAACCGGAAATAATGATGTAGAATTGGGTATTCTGACGAGAAATGGATAGTCAGGATGAAAATGGATGTTTCATCTGCCTTGACAACGAAAAAAATCATGATATAATATTTTCGTTGGGAAGGTAGAAGACAAGGGTGTCTCTCTAAATGATGACAAGCTTGTATTCTGCTTTTTTTATAAACATTTTTATTATAGGAGGAATTGTTATGAAAAAATTATTAGCACTGGCTTTAGTTGGAACAATGACTGCTGCTATGTTAACAGCTTGTGGTTCTAAAGAAGAAACAACAGAAGCACCGGCAGCTACAGAGGAAGCAGCAACAGAAGAAGCTGCAACAGAAGAAGCAGCTACAGAAGAAACAGCAGAAGCAGGAAGCGATAAAACATGGGTAATCGCTACTGATACTGTTTTCAAACCTTTCGAGTACACAAATGAAAACAACGAGTTCGTTGGTATCGACGTAGATATTCTTGCAGCAATCGCTGAAGATCAGGGATTCAAATATGAATTACAGAGCATTGGCTGGGATGCATCTATTGCTGCATGTCAGGCTGGTCAGGCTGATGGTATGATCGCAGGCGCATCTATCAAACAGGAACGTATTGACAGTGGTTGGATTTTCTCCGATGGATATTATGATGCTACACAGACTTTTGTAGTTGGCGCAGACAGTGATATCGCAAGCTTTGAAGATTTAAATGGTAAAAACGTTGCTGTAAAAAATGGTACACAGGGTCAGGCTTTTGCTGAAAGCTTAGCAGATCAGTATGGCTTTACTGTTACTATTTTTGAAGATTCACCTACTATGTATCAGGAAGTAACCCTTGGCAACAGTGCAGCATGTGTAGAAGATACACCTATTATGGCAGCTTCCATTAAAGAAGGTGGACTTGCTCTGAAGATTCCGGAAGGTATGGAAAGTGAAGCAGCTCCTTATGGTTTCGCTATTTTTGATGAATCTAAACAGGAACTGTTAGATATGTTCAATGCAGGTCTTGCTAACATCAAAGCAAACGGTAAATATCAGGAAATCCTTGACAAATATCTGAAGTAATTTTTGATATTCGAAGTGAATTTCAATATTTGAAGTGAAAACCGGTATTTGAAGTGAATATAGCAATAAGTGGAACGTGGGAAGTATTGCAACTTCCCACGTTTTTGTTTAAAATAAGAAGTGATTGAGTCTAAAAAGTTTATTACATAAGTAGGGAGAAAAAAGATGATACAGATTATTGAAACCTATCACTCCATGCTCATTGGAGCCCTTGGCAAAACGTTGCTTTTGACATTGACATCTTTATTCTTTGCGATGATCATCGGTATGATTTTTGCATTGATGAATGTTGGACGTTCGCGCGTGTTTAACTGTATTGGTACCGTTTATGTCGATGCAGTACGTGGTGTTCCTCTTATTGTTCTTGCATATTTTATTTATTTTGGTATGCCTGCCGGTATCAAAGCAATGGGGGTACAGGATTTTAGATTGTCCGCACTGCAGGCAGGTACCATTGCCCTGGCCATGAACTGTGGTGCTTATATGGCTGAAATCATCCGTGCCGGTATTCAAAGTGTTGATAAGGGTCAGATGGAGGCCAGCCGAAGTCTGGGGCTTTCTTATGGAAAGAGTATGAGGCTGGTTGTACTTCCACAGGCAATCCGTACCATGATTCCTTCTATTATTAACCAGTTTATTATTACTTTGAAAGACACCTCCATTTTGTCTGTTATCGGATTCCCGGAATTGACGAATATGGGTAAAAATATCAGTGGTAATACTTTTAAGAGTTTGGAAACCTGGGCAATCGTAGGTATTATGTATATGATTGTTATTGTGACTCTGAGTAAAGTTGCAAAAAGAATTGAAAGGAGTTTGAGCCGTGACAGATAAGAAAATAATGGTGCATGTCCAGAATCTGAAAAAGAATTTCGGGAAACTGGAAGTTTTAAAGGATTTCAGCATAGATATAGAAGAGGGTGAAGTGGTTGTGCTTCTGGGACCGTCCGGAAGCGGAAAATCTACATTTCTGCGTTGCCTTAACCAGTTGGAAGTGGCAACAGCAGGTACGATCATCATTGATGGAAAAGATGTTACCAATAAGCATACCGATATCAATAAAGTAAGAGAGAATATTGGTATGGTATTTCAGCATTTCAATCTTTTTCCTCATAAAACAGTCATTGAGAATATCATGCTGGCTCCGGTTGAACTGAAGCTGATGACTAAAGAAGAAGCCAGAAAAAAAGGCATGGAGTTACTGAAACGGGTAGGCATGGATACCAAAGCAGATGCTTATCCAAGTCAGTTGTCCGGTGGACAGAAGCAGCGTGTAGCCATTGCAAGAGCTCTTGCAATGAATCCGGATATCATGCTTTTTGATGAGCCGACCTCGGCCCTGGATCCGGAAATGGTAGGTGAAGTTCTTACGGTTATGAAAGAACTGGCAAGAGATGGTATGACCATGGTGGTAGTTACCCACGAAATCGGTTTTGCCAGAGAAGTGGCAGACCGTATCGTGTTTATGGATGGCGGATACATTGTAGAGCAGGGAAGCCCGGAAGAAATCATTAATCATCCAAAAGAACCCAGAACCATTGACTTCCTGAATAAGGTTTTATAATTCATTTATGATATATCTTTCAAAAAAGGGGGAAAAGTCTTATGAAGAAGATCATTACCATCAGTCGTGAATTCGGAGCAGGTGGAGCAGCAGTTGCGAAACAAGTAGCACAGAGACTGGGATATGAGTATTATGACAAAGCGATTATTTTACGGTCAGCGAGTGTGTCTAATCTGGATGTAGAGAGTGTGATGAAGTGGGATGAACGTGTGCCTAAAGAGTTTGGCTTTGCACAAAGTTTATTTGATTTCTATAATAAACCTTTAAACGAGAGATTGTTTGAAGCTCAGAAACAGATTATCCGCGGAATCGGCGAAAAGGGTAACTGTGTCATTGTGGGACGAAACGCCAATTCTATTTTGAAAGCATTTGACAATTGCCTTCATGTTTTTATTCATGCAGATGTCCACTGGCGTATGGAGCATATGATGGAGCTTATGCCGGACGTGTCTGAGGCAAAGATTCTGGAAGAGATTCGTGCCATTGATAAAACCAGACGGAAATATTGTGCTTTCTATACTCAGACAGAATTTGGCCATGCAGACTATTATGATATGAGCCTGAGTACATCAACATTGGGAATTGACACCTGTGTAGACTTGATTTGTCAAATTGCTGAAAAAGAATAGTCTTTGTTTGAAAGATAAGGTTGGGGGTATATGAGGTATATTACACTGGATAAAGCAAAGCCGGGAATGAAGCTTGCCCAGGATTTGTTTGATTCTTTTGGAAGAACATTAATCAGTTCCAAGGCCGAGTTGACAGATTATTTTTTACAAAAGCTGGAAGAGTATGGGTTTTGTGGAATCTACATTGAGGATGAATTGTCGGAGGGGATATGCATTGAGCCGGTGATTTCCCCACAATTGAGACAGGAAGCAATGAATTCCATTCGAAAATGCGATATTGATAGATGTATGAGTATCGCCAGACGGATTGTTGAAGACATGTCTTCACTTGGAACATTTACATTGGAACTGAATGATTTGCGTTCCATGGATGGTTATACCTATGCACATTCTGTAAATGTAGCTATAATCAGCTGCGTTATCGGAGTGGGACTTGGAATGTCCGAAAAGGAACTGGAAATACTGGTGATGGCGGCATTGATGCATGATCTTGGAAAATTATCTATTCCACCGGAAATTCTGAACAAGCCGGGACGATTAACTCCGGAAGAATATGAAATCATGAAAAGCCATGCAACACTTTCCTATCAGCTGATCAGTGAAAGATTTGATATATCGGCACATGTGAAGTCAGCTGTGCTGTTTCATCATGAGAATGTAGACGGAAGTGGTTATCCACAGGGATTGGATGGAACGCAGCAGTCTGTTTATGTAAAGATACTGCATGTGGCAGATGTTTTCGATGCACTGGTATCTGACCGACCTTATAAAACAGGTTATTCATCGGCAGAAGCATCCGAATATATGATGGGGGGATGTGGTGTACTGTTTGACCTGAAGGCTGTGGAAAGCCTGCTGAAATATGTTCCGCTTTATCCGAAAGGAACGGAAGTATCTTTATCAGATGGACGGAGAGGAATTGTTTTTGATAATGTGGGATTTCATAATCTGCGCCCTATCCTTCGATTAATGGATGGGACTATGCTTGATTTGGCTGATGCAGGTAATCTGAGTCTGGCGATTGTCCAAGGAGATGATAATACAATTAAGGAACATATCAGTTCCGAAATGGGACGTCAGAAGATGACAGAAACAGTGGAAAAGTATGAGATCATGGTAGTAGATGACTTGAAGACGAATCTCCAGGTCATAAGAGGAATCCTTGAACCGACTTATAAAGCAAAGTACTTTAAATCCGGCAAGCAGGCGGTTTCTTATATTGAGAAAAAGAATAAGCCGGATCTGATTATTATGGATATTGATATGCCGGAGATGAACGGTATAGAAACAGTTGAAAAGATTTACAGCATTATTGGAGAGTCTGTTCCGGTTCTGTTTGTCACATCGCTGTGTGATAAAGAAACCGTAATGGCGTGCGGGAAATTACATCCTGCAGGTTATGTGGTAAGACCATACAAACCGGTATTTATCAAAGGAGAGATAGAGCGGATTCTTACCGGAAGGAGGGACTTTGAATAATGATTCTGTTTCAGCTGGGATGTTTGTGTATTTCATTGGCGGTGATACAACAGTATATTACATCAAATGTATCATCCCATTCGCACAGACTGTTACCATTAGTCATAGGCCTATTTGCGTTATATGATTTTTATGGTGTGGTCTCTTTTATAAGTGGTGAAACAGCGGTCTTCCAGTATCTGGAAGACCTTTTGCTGATTCAAATACTATATTTACTGTTTTTCTATGTTCTGGATGTATTAAAAATCAAATTGCCCAAAATCGTGACAGGAGTTCTTTTTCTTTCTCTGATATTTACTGATATCTATATATTCAGGTATTACGGACAGATAGAGATTTATAAAAATCTGATTCGGGGTTATATTTTTCTGATGATAGGTTTGATTATCCTTGTTGGAACCTATTCTTTTTTTCAACACAGCCGAAGCAAAAAAGATGTACATATTGCCAAAGCATTGTACGCAGTTCTGATTATTTTGGCCATTGGTGTTTTGCTTCATCTTTTTGTGGAACAGACAGAGAGGACTGCAATTCAGGTTGCGGTTGCAATAGCCTGTCTCTTGATATCGTATCTTTTAAAAACAGGAAAAATATTAGATACCGAAACACTTATTCATCAGAAATTATATGCAAACACCAATATTCCCATTATGATGTTTGATGCGGATTTTTATTATATCAGTGCGAACAAAAAAGCCTGGGATCTTTTAAAGGATCATTTTCTGCCCGGAATGAACGAAAAAAGGCATTCTATCTATGCACATAAGGTATATTTACTTTCCAAAGAAGAACATATGGAAACGGAATTCTGTGAAGATGGGAAATATTATAGTTGCAGACTAACACCGATTATGTCCGAAAAGGAATTGATTGGTTATGTTTTGACTATGTCAAATATTACGAAACAAAAACTGGAAACAAAAAACATGGCAGAGCAAAAGGAAGAGGCAGAGCGGCAGACTATACTGAAAAGCCAGTTCCTTGCAAGGATGAGCCATGATCTGAGGAGTCCTTTACATGCCATTCTTAATATCAGTGAGATACTGTCTACGAAGGCAGAAATGTCTGCACATAATCGTTCTTTGGCAAAGCATATACATTCTTCCGGAAAGAATCTGCTGGAGCTTGTAAATTCTATACTGGAGTATTCCAAGTTGGAAGCAGGGAAACTGGAATTGACAGAAAAAAGCTATGAGTTTGACACAATGATACGTGAACTTGTCAGAATGACAGTTGCCAATATTGAGTCAAAGCGGATAGAGGTTTCCTTTAAATTTTCTACTGATTATTACAGGATGCTGATTGGAGATCTGCTTCGTGTGCAGGAAATTTTCCAGAATTTGTTGTCTAATGCTGTGAAGTTTACGGAAAACGGAGAAATCAGATGTGAGATTTCCATGGAAAAGCAGGAGGAAAGAGCACTTGTAAAAGTCTGCTTGACGGATAGCGGATGCGGTATCGAACCGGACAGACTGCCTTACCTGTTTGATGAGTATTTTTCAGATGCCCAGAAGAGATATCTGGAAGGAACAGGATTGGGACTTAATATTGTAAAGCAGCTGCTGAGAATGATGGATGGAGATATTCAGGCAGAAAGTGATGGAAAAAAAGGGTCTAAGTTTACGTTTTGGTTCTATCAGGGGATAGCAGAAGAAATTCTTTTACCACCTGTGGTGTTTGATCGATATACGATATCCACTGAGATGAACACATCCATTCAAAGGACCCAGCCGGACTGGATATTCCCAAAAGCAAAAATACTTGTAGCGGATGATATGCAGGTCAATCTGCAGATATTTAAAGAAATAACAAAACCCTGGAAATTTGAGCTGGATATGGTGGAAAACGGGTTACAGGCAATCGAAAGGATTCGTTTGGGAAAATATGATCTGATTTTTCTGGATATGCTTATGCCCGGAATGACTGGGGTTGAGACTGCAAAAGTGATTCATCAGGAATGTGATACGCCTCTTATCCTGCTTTCTGCAAATACACTGGATGATACAATAGAAGAATGTCGCAGTGGGGCATTTGTGGAATGTATTTCAAAACCGATTTTTGTTCCGGAACTGAAAAAAGCTTTTGAAAAATATCTTCCGGAGGATTTGAGAGAAGAACCGGAAAAGGCAGATAGAGAAATAGTTCAATATGAAGATCGGGTATTTGACACCCGTACAGTTCGTACTTTTGTCAGGGAAATAGAGTCTTTGAGTGAGGCGATTTCAGGATATGCACAGGATAAAGATCTTGAAATGTTCCGCATAAAAGTGCATGGCATAAAAGGTGTAAGTAAACAAATCGGACTTATGGAGATTGGGGAAATCGCAGAAATTCTTGAAATGGCGGCCAAAACGGACAACAGACAATATATACAGTCCCATATAGATGGTTTTATTGAGGCACTGAAAGATAGTGTATCAGATATCAAAGAAGCTTATCCATCTGTATTCCAAACATCAAAGGAGGAAGAAAGAGATGCGGAAATACAGGATGTGGGAATATCCGATATAGAGATTCCGATTGAGGTAATTATGCGGCTGGCAGATGGATTTGAACAATGCAATCTTACGGAAATAGAAGATGTTTTAGAAGAACTTGACAGAATGCATTTGACAAAAGATGAGCAGGAACTGCTGGAACTGGTAAAAAAAGCAGCAGAGGAATTGGAATATGAGGAAGGAAGTCTGCTCATAAAGAAGTATATGGATTCCCATAAGTGATAGATGTTATATTTTCCGGGGAAAATGGATATCCTATTCTTAATGTTATGGAAAGAAAGGAATAGGATCTATGAATGAACTGAAAATAGTAAAAGTTGTTGGCAGGGAAATCCTGGATTCCAGAGGAAATCCGACGGTAGAAGCAGAAGTGACACTTTTGGATGAAACATCTGCCAGAGGGGCGTCCCCCAGTGGTGCTTCTACAGGCATCTTTGAAGCATTGGAACTTCGTGACGGAGATAAATCGCGTTATGGGGGAAAGGGCGTTGCAAAGGCTGTCGAACACGTCAATACCATGATAGCGGATGCGGTAGTCGGTCTGGACGCTTCAGATATCTATGCAGTGGACAAGGCGATGATTGATGCGGATGGAACAAAGGATAAATCAGGCCTTGGTGCCAATGCGATTTTAGCAGTATCTATCGCAACCGCAAAAGCGGCATCCAAAAGTCTGGGAATTCCGTTATATCGATTTTTGGGTGGAGCATCAGCCAATGTTTTGCCGGTTCCGATGATGAATATTTTAAATGGTGGTGCCCATGCTGCTAATACCGTTGATGTCCAGGAATTTATGATCATGCCGGTAGGTGCACTTTCTTTTCGGGAAGCGCTGCGGTGGTGTGCTGAGGTTTTTCATGCATTAAAGGCATTGCTGAAAGAAAAAGGATTGGCCACATCCGTAGGGGATGAAGGAGGATTTGCCCCAAATCTTTCCGGCGAAGAAGAAGCGATTGAATATATCTTAAAGGCAGTGGAAGATGCAGGCTATAAACCGGGAAGAGATTTTATGATTGCCATAGATGCAGCTGCATCGGAATGGAAGGGCTCTGCTAAGGGGGAATATGTTCTGCCGAAGACAGGCCTGTCCTATACAACGGATGAGCTGATCGCTCACTGGGAGAAACTGGTGGATCGGTATCCTATTATCTCGATAGAGGATGCTCTCGATGAAGAGGATTGGGAAGGCTGGCAGAAGATTACTGCCAAATTGGGTCATAAAGTACAGCTGGTTGGAGATGATCTTTTTGTGACGAATACGGAAAGACTGGAAAAGGGCATTGATATGGAGTGTGGAAACTCTATTCTGATAAAGCTGAATCAGATCGGAACAGTATCGGAAACCCTGGAAGCAATTAAAATGGCTCATAAGGCGGGATATACAGCGGTTTCGTCTCATCGTTCCGGAGAAACAGCGGATACTACCATTGCGGATCTGGCGGTGGCAATGAATACCGGACAGATTAAAACCGGTGCCCCAAGCCGTTCTGAAAGGGTGGAAAAATACAATCAGCTTCTCCGAATCGAAGAAGAACTGGGAAGCACAGCAGTGTACCCGGGAATGAAAGCATTTGGGAAATAACGAGTAAAATAACATTAAATGAATTTGCAATTTATGCGAAAAAGGAAAGGAAATACAAATGATAAGATTTAACAATGATTATAATCATGGAGCCCACCCGGAAATATTACGTGCCCTTGCAGATACAAACCATAATAGCTATGGTGGCTATGGAAAAGATGAATGGTGTGAAAAGGCTGTGAAAGAGATTCAGAAATATTTAGGGGATGCTGACACAGACATTCATTTTTTGGTAGGCGGGACCCAGACCAATTTTATTGTTATTGCATCTGCACTCAGACCATATCAGAGTGTGATCAGTGCGGACTCTGGCCATATCAATGTTCATGAAACCGGAGCGGTTGAGAACTGCGGTCACAAGGTGCAGACCCTGCCGGGAAAAGACGGTAAAATCAGTGCGAAGCAGATCCGCCAGCTGGCAAAGGAATATCAGGAAAGCGGAGTGCAGGAGCATATCACATGTCCGGGAATGGTATATCTTTCCTTTCCCACAGAATACGGAACCATTTACTCAAAAAAGGAACTGGAAGAGATCAGTGCAGTATGTAAAGAGTATGAGATGTATTTATTTGTGGACGGAGCAAGAATGGGATATGGACTTGCAGCACCGGATAATGATGTGAGCCTGAAAGATCTGGCAAAACTGGCAGATGTGTTTTATCTGGGTGGAACAAAATGCGGCGCCATGTTTGGGGAAGCACTTGTCATATCCAATCCTCTTTTGAAAAAAGATTTCAGAAGTTATATGAAACAAAATGGAGCTATGCTGGCCAAAGGATGGCTCCTTGGAGTGCAGTTTTACACTTTGTTCAGGGATGGATTATATTTTGAAATTACCAAAAAAGCAGTAGATTTTGCCATGCAGATAAAAAAGGCGTTTGCTGAAAAAGGAATTCCTTTCTTTGTGGAAAGTAGCACAAACCAGCAGTTTGTAGTGCTTACTGCATCTCAGATGAAAGCATTGGAAAAGGATTTTATTTTTGAATTTGAAGAAAAAATAGGCGAAGATCATTTTTGCGTCAGATTTTGTACAAGTTGGAGCACGGAACAGGAAGAAGTAGATATACTTATCCGGAAAATTGCAATTATTTAACATCTTAACACGTGAAATTACAGAGAAAAATGGCAATTATGCGTATTGAGTAATCTCAGTGTTGTCTGTATAATGTATATAGTGTAAGTAATTCGGAGATGAGGTAAAATGGAAAAAAAGGTACTTCTGATAGCAGATGATACGGAACTTAACCGTTCGATTATCAAAAATGATTTCAGTGATGAGTATGAAATATTTGAAGCGAAGGATGGTCAGGAAACCCTGGATGTGCTGAATGCAGTTCAGGTAGATGCCATGATTCTTGATATCGTAATGCCGAAAATGGACGGTCTTGAAGTGCTTCGAAGGGTCAGATCCAATCCATCCTTTGACAACATGGTCATTTTAGTTGCAACAGCGACGAAAGAGAAAAATGAAGCCATTGCATTGGAGATTGGTGCAGATGATGTCCTTTCAAGACCATGTGAACCTTCTGTTATAAAGAATCGATTGGAAAACCTTCTGGCGAAAAAGGAACTGGAAAAGGATACCAGGATTGTCAGTTCCTCTACAATCTTGATGGCAGAACGTAATCAGGAGTTAAAAACCAGATTAAAAAAAGATTTGGATGACATTCAGAAGCTTTACGGATATATTCGTGATAATATGACAAATAAAGGACTGATATCGGAATGTCTTGATTTGATAGATAAAAAAATAAAAGATATGAGAGATATCTGTGACCGATAAGGATGTGATTTAACGGTTGTGATACAGGAAAGGGGTTTGTATTCCATGTATTGCAACCGTTTTTAGATTGTTTTCTTTCCGCTTGGAAAAGAAGAAGTGGTTTGTTATAATGTTGATGTGGGGAGAATGATACGGAGGCAGAAATGGGATTGATGCATAGAAGAAAACAAGGGAATCCGGAAAAGCAAAAAAAGATGTCTATCCGACAGCAGATTTCTGTACTGTTTATCATCAATATGCTCTTTGTAGTTCTGGCCTGCTGGTTTATTAATGCCACATTTCTGGAGAGATTTTATCTATGGAATAAAGAGAAGGCTATGAACTATGCCTATGAGAATTTTAACAGGGCAGCTGGAAAAGGTATTCTTGATACAGATGAGTATGACATTGAGTGGCAGAAAATATGTGGTAAGTATAATATAAGTGCTGTGATCCTTGATGCGGACTCCCAGACGGTCATCTGTTCCAGCAATGATGTGGGCAATATGAAGCATCTGCTGATGGATTATTTTTTTGGTGTGGGACCGGATTTTAATCTGAAAGACAGAAGGGTCATCGATGAAAATGATAAATATACGGTTCAGATTGTTGGTGATAAGCGTATGCAGTCAGAATTTGTTGAAATGTGGGGAGTTCTGGATAATGGAAATCCATTCCTGCTGCGTAGCCCATTAGAAGGAATAAAGGATAGTGCACACATTTCCAATCATTTCCTATTATATGTGGGGATGGCTTCTGTTTTACTTGGTACCGTTATTATCAGTATTCTTTCCAAGAGAATATCCAGACCTATCTTGGATCTGACCAATATTTCGGAGAA
>JBJENT010000127.1:0-2609 GCA_051880335.1 Lachnospiraceae bacterium | reverse complement strand
AACTCCCCTTATCAAAGCCGATCCGGCTAACATAAGGAGGAAAATCATCATGGAAAAACAAAGGATTGAAGAGATTGCAGCCAACCGACTGAAATTGATAAGCCCACTTCTGGATACTGCTCTTGACCGGGATAAAAAGCAGATGATAAAAGAACAGCTCTGCATCCAGACCGGTCTTTCAGAGCGTACCATCCGTCGTTACCTGAATCTTTATCAGGAAAAAGGATTTGAAGGTCTCAAGCCAAAGAACAGTGGCCGGAGCGGGAACACTGTCATTGCGGACGATGTTCTGGAAGAAGCCATTAACCTGCGCCGTGAAGTGCCCAAACGCAGTATCAATGAGATCATCCGGATCCTGGAATGGGAAGGCCGGGTGGAACCCGGAACACTGAAACGCAGTACCCTGCAGGACCAGCTGTCCTACAGGGGGTATTCCAGCAGACAGATGCGCACTTATGCATCTACGGTCACCAGTGCCAGACGGTTCCAGAAACCATGGCGAAATTATTTATGGCAGTCTGATATCAAATATGGTATCTACGTGAATGGCCAGCCAACATATATGGTCTGTTTTCTGGATGACTGTACAAGGAACATCATGCATTCCGAGTTTTATCCGACACTCGACCAGAAGATCGTCCAGGACTGTTTCCGCAAAGCACTCCTGAAGTTCGGGGCTCCCGACTCTGTATTTTTTGACAATGGAGCCCAGTTCCGTACACATTGGATGAAACGCGCCTGCGGGAAACTGGGGATACGGCTTCTTTACGCAAAGCCCTATAATCCGGAAGCGAAGGGCAAACAGGAAAGATATAACCAGACCGCAGATTCATTTTTGAGGGAAGCGATGCTGGCAAAACCAAAATCTGTAGAAGAATTAAACCGTCTCTATCAGGTATGGATGGAAGAATGCTACCTCCACCAGCCCCACAGTGCTCTGGATGGAAGATCCCCGTTTGAGGCATATCAGGCGGATCCCCATGAAATACGTATGATCTCAGCAGAAGCCATAGCCGATGCATTCCTCTCCTGTGAGAAAAGGAAAGTGGACAAGAGTGGATGTATCAGTTTCTGCGGCCAGAAGTATGAAGTGGAACTTGGCCTGTCCATGATCCACCGAGACGTAGATGTGGTCTATGATCCAGCGGATATATCTTCCGTTACCATAGAGTGTGAAGGCTTTCCTGCATGCAATGCCAGACCGCTTGCGATTGCAAGCCATGCTGCACAGAAACCAAAACTGCCGGAACATTATGAAAAAAAAGAACCGGAAGGTTCCCGTATGCTGAATGCGGCAGCCCAAAAGAACGAAGAACGCCAGGCGATCCGCCGCACAGCGATCTCCTTTACAGGAATGAATGCGGGAGGTGGTTCTGATGTTTGAAGCTTTTTATGAAATGTCAGCCACTCCTTTTACTCGCGGTATCCCAAGCCATGAACTGTATATGCCGCCGGAACTGGAGGAAGTGGAGAACCGCCTGAAATATGTGACGGAGCGCCAGCTTTTCGCTGTCCTGACCGGTGACTGTGGGACAGGTAAGACCACGATCCTGCGGAGGTTTGCGGATGATCTTGACACAAACAGGTATAAGTTTCTTTACATATCAGATTCAAAACTCACACCCAGGAACTTTTACCGCATCCTGCTGAGCCAGATGGGCTTTGTCCCAAAATATAACCGTGGGGATGCGAAACGCCAGCTCCATGAGGAGATCGAGATCATGAGAGCCGTGCATGGGATCCAGCCGGTATGTGTCTGCGATGAATGCCATCTGATGAACCAGGAAATGCTGGAAGAGATAAGATTTCTCCTAAATACACACCTGGATTCTAAAAGCCCGATGGGATTAATACTTGTGGGACAGACAGAATTATGGAAAAAACTGCAGCTGCAGGCTTATACAGCAATCCGTCAGAGAATTGATGTCCAGAGCGTATTAAACCATTATGACCGTTCCCAGACCGGAGCTTATATACACAGACAACTGGACTATGCCGGGTGTGGCAGAGATATTTTTACTGATGCAGCAATCGATGCTGTTTACCAGTATACTTCCGGCACTGCCAGGATGATCGATAAAGTATGCACCAGTCTTCTTCTTTACGGAAGCCAGTCACGTCTGCGCCTGATCGATGACCATGCCGTCAAGCTTGTGATTGAATGTGAATTCACTTAAGGAGATGTTTATGGAATATACATGTATTTATCAATCAGGGAATCGGAAGCAGGCATGGCAGAGTGAGATACGGCTACTTCGTCAGGATGGCAGTTCCTTTGAGGCTGAGATAAACGGACGTGGAACCTATTTTCATGTAATCGTTGGTAAACATCGTTATGGGAATTATATCTGTATACCAAACCATGATATTGGATGTGAGCTCTCGGACTATTCGGATATCTTCTGGAACCGTGAGCGTCTGTCACAACATTTAAAGAAAGTAGATGCTACTACAGTTGCATATGGATTAGTACACCTGAAAGAATTGTAGAAAAATGTCCGCCAGGGATTTGAAAAAAGTCTCTGGCGGACAGAAATATCGGTTGATTCTGGACAAAAAGCACCGGATGGTTTTGGACAAAATCGGCCGTCAGTAACATCTGAGACAGA
>JBJENT010000126.1:0-2632 GCA_051880335.1 Lachnospiraceae bacterium | reverse complement strand
CGGGATTTACGATTATGGCATTTCATAATGACATTGATATCCGCAGTGTGTTTGAAAGCATTTATTTTCTTTTTACCGGAGAAGAAAACGATGGTTTTACGATTTTGGAAGTAGCCTACTGTATCGGACTGGCTTCCGGAATCATCCTTTTCTTTAATCATGTGGGAAAACGGAAAATCACGTCCGACCCTACTCCGATTGAAGTAGAAATGAAAACCTATGAGGATGATGTGGAAAAAACACTGGTAGAAAATGCAGAAAGAGAGGGGTTGAAGATCGATTGTGGTTCATAGAAAAACTTTGGGGAATGAATGAAATCGTTCAAAATATTATGATCGTTGTTTTTGGTATTTCTTCCGGAATGCTGGTGTCTGGAGGCGTATTTACCGTTTTGCTTTCCGTGGGACTTACTCCCAGATTTGCCGGGAAGACAGGAACCGCAAGCTATATCATAAAATATGAAAACGGAATCATACTGGGCACCTTGCTGGGAGCAGTCTGCAGTGTCATACCCATCGCCGGAAAAGTGGGACTTTTTTTTCGGAACTGGTTCTGGTATATGGGAGAAAGATGGGGAATATTACGGAATATTTTTTTTCTGGTGAGCAGGACACTGCTGATTCTTTCCGTTTTTTTCACCGGCATATTTGTGGGATGTCTTGCTATGGCAATCGCAGAGATGCTGGACAGCATTCCCATATTTACCAGAAGGATCAGCTTTCGCCATGGCCTTGGAATTGCGGTCATCGCAGTGGCAGTTGGAAAAATGGTGGGAGGATTTTTTCATTTGTGCTTTTTGCCGGAATAAAAGGGAGGATTTTGCGCAGACTTATTTCTAACAGTATTTGAGTTTGTTGTAATGAATTGAAGAATGTATCCCTGAATGCGAAAGATGGGTGGGTGCATGAATTTGCATGTTCCATCACAGACCCGCTTTCGCTTGGTTAAAAACGCAGCAGTACTAAATTCGCAGTACCATAAGTCACTGCTCATTAAGTGCTGGCGTTTTTATACAGTCTGTGGCTGGAACAGCATAATTCATGCACCCTGTCAGAGTTTCCCGAATAGGTGGGGACAAGTAAGTAAAATTCATTACAACGTGATAGAGACGAGGGGAGAATAAGTTATGGCACAAAATGGAATGGAAACGGGAAAAGGAATAGAAAAGGAAAAAGAAACGGGAAAAGAGAAAATAGAAGGTATTTTGGAAGGAAATACAGCGGAGAAGCAAAAAGAAAAGGATTATGCTGATTATGTAAAACAGATCACACCGAAAAACAGCCTGCTGCCACAGATGTTAAAGGCATTCGTGGTAGGAGGCATTATTTGCGTGATCGGACAGGCCATCCAGAATATCGGAACCGGATATTTTGGCCTGGATCAAGAGATGGCAGGCAGATGGTGTTCTATGCTGCTTGTTCTGGCCAGTGCTATCTTGACAGGATTTAACCTGTATGCACCCCTTGTGAAAGTTGGAGGGGCGGGAGCGCTGGTACCGATCACAGGCTTTGCCAATTCCGTTGCATCGGCAGCAGTGGAATATCAGAAAGAAGGACAGGTATATGGGATCGGCTGCAAGATCTTTACCATTGCAGGGCCGGTCATACTGTATGGAATCTTCAGCAGCTGGGTACTGGGATTGATCTACTGGGGGATGAGCTTTTTATAAGATATGGGGAAAGACATGGAAAAAGACATGGAAAAAGATATGGGAAAACGCCACTTTTTGATTTTACATCCCAATTTCTATGGGGTATACTGAGACTAACCATATACTTTAACGAAGGAGGACTTTATGAGAAAGAAACTTTGTACCATATTTTTATCCGTTACTATTGCCCTATCCTGTTTCCCGATATGTGCCTTTGCACAGGAGCCCGGGGATTCTTATGAGATTCATTATATGAACGGTGTGAAACCGGCCATGGTTTCTGCTGATTTCTGGGTGGGTGATGCCGGCAAAGCCAAACTGATGGACATGGACGAAATAGAAGCACTGAATGCACGGAATTTTGCCACACCGGAAACCCACATGAATCTGCTTTCTTCCCGTCCGGACACCTATAATGGGATTTCCATGCGGGATAGTCTTGCTTCCTTTACCAATCCGAAAAATTTGTATTTGAACGAAGCACCTGTTCCGGATTCCTATTATGATGCAATCCGGCAGAACATAGCCGGTGCCAATGCAGCAGATTCTATGCCGGTAGGCTACGGAATCATTTTAAACCGAACCATTATGAAGAGTCTTCCATATAGTGACTTTCTTTCGGATGGGCTGGGGGATTCTGAATGGGATAATCTGGTCAATTCAGCAGCCCTGGTAAATGAGCCGGTTCTTTGCTATTTAAAAACTGCAGACGGAAAGTATACTTACATAAAAAGCGAAATCTGCGAAGGCTGGATTCCTTCTGAGGATGTAGTTCTCTGTCATAGTAAGCAGGAATGGCTCGATATTCAGGATATGTCTTCTTTCCTGGTCGTAACCGGTGACCGGATCATCCTGGAAGCCAGCAGTGCAGATACCAGTCATTCCGATAAAGCACTGGATATGGGCACCAAGCTGGAACTGATTCCTGGTGGTGGTATGGTTGATAATCGTATGCAGTGGTATAACTATGTAGTTCTTCTT
>JBJENT010000125.1:0-14308 GCA_051880335.1 Lachnospiraceae bacterium | reverse complement strand
CCCGCGATTGTTTCTGCCCGGTTACGGGCATTTCTATTTCCTTTGTCCGCATGCGGACTTGTTTTTCCCTGCTTCCTGCCTATGCAGTCAGCATTCTCCTTGCTTCCTCACGGATGTTCACTGCCGCATTTTTATCCCTGTCCATGACACTTCCGCACTCGCACCGGTATATGCGCTCTGAAAGCTTCAGTTCCTTTTTCACCCTTCCGCACCTGCAGCATCCAAAGGTTCTGGACAGTAGGTTTTCCTGCTCTTTATTGGGATAGATTCTGAACTGATATGCCCTGTTCAATGCTTTCCCCCCCCCGACAAAATACTTTGCTTTATAATATTTTATCATATTTTGCCAGATAGAACAAATGTTCTTTTCTTGTTTTGAACAGATTTTTTGCAATTCATCTCACCACCTGCAGAGGTGGGAGAATTCTTGCTTGTTTCGTGTTAAACATGTTCCACTCCATTTCGAAACTACATATCAAAAACTTCACGCTACATCTATTATTTTAGCACTCTGAAACTTTTTTTGTAAGAAGAAAATTCCTACAAAAATTCTAAGATAATGCTCTTTTCTTCAAAGTTTTCCTATGTTTTTCCGGAATATGAAGCATTTATTTTCCTCTCTTCGCAATGGTCGCAATATCTACCAGTGTCATTTCGTTTCCCTGCTTTTCTTTGTTTTCCAGAGAAGTAACAAGGGCTCTTGCGGTATCCATTGCTGTAATACAATATACACCTGTTTCGATAGAGGTTCTGCGGATCAGGAAACCATCCCTGCTCTTATCACGTCCCTGGGTAGGAGTATCAATGACCAGGTCTATCTTATGTCCCAGGATAAGGTCCATAACAGTAGGAGATTCCTGGCGGATCTTATTGACCTTACGGGCTTTCACACCGGCCTCATTTAAGGCTGCTGCTGTACTTCTGGTGGCATAAATGGTATAACCCAGTTTCTCAAAGCGTCGGCCGATTTCAATCGCCTCCCCTTTATCTGCATCCTTTACCGTCATGATCATCTGTTTATATTTCGGCAGGTCAACCCCGGCACCCAAAAATGCCTTATAAAGAGCCTCATCAAAGGTAGGTGCAATACCCAGACATTCTCCGGTGGATTTCATTTCCGGACCAAGGCTGATTTCCGCACCACGGATCTTTTCAAAGGAGAATACCGGCATCTTAATTGCCACATAGTCTGCTGCAGGCTGAAGCCCCGGCTCATATCCCAAATCCCGGATCTTTTTGCCGATGATCACCTCCGTAGCCAGATCCACGATCGGGATACCGGTTACCTTGCTGATGTATGGCACCGTTCTGGAAGAACGGGGATTTACTTCAATAACATATACCTCATCTCCCACTGCAATGAACTGAATATTGATCAGTCCGATGACATGCAGTGCTTTGGCCAGTCTTCTGGAGTATTCTGCAATAGTCTCTTTTACTTTTTCACTGACGGTAAAGGCCGGATAAACGGAGATGGAGTCGCCGGAGTGTACACCGGTTCTTTCAATATGCTCCATGATACCCGGAATCAGGATATCTGTGCCATCACATACCGCATCCACTTCCAGTTCTTTGCCCTGCAGATATTTATCCACCAGAATCGGGTGTTCCTGAGAATAGCGGTTGATGATTGCCATGAATTCTTCGATTTCCTGATCGGAAATAGCAATCTGCATGCCCTGTCCGCCAAGTACATAGGATGGACGAACCAGTACCGGATATCCCAGCCGGTTTGCTACCTCTTTGGCTTCTTCTGCAGTAAAGACAGTACCTCCTGCTGCCCTTGGAATATCAGTCTCCTGCAGAATCTGATCAAACAGCTCTCTGTCTTCTGCTGCATCCACGTCTTCTGCTTTGGTACCCAGAATCGGTACCCCCATTTTCATCAGGGACTCGGTAAGTTTAATAGCGGTCTGTCCACCGAACTGAACCACCGCACCATCCGGTTTTTCCACATCTACGATGTTCTGGACATCCTCCGGGGTAAGGGGCTCAAAGTACAGTTTGTCTGCAATATCAAAGTCGGTGGAAACCGTCTCCGGATTGTTGTTTACAATAATGGTTTCATATCCGGCTTTCGCAAAGGCCCAGGTGGCATGAACGGAACAATAGTCAAATTCAATACCCTGGCCGATACGGATCGGGCCGGAACCAAGAACCAGAACCTTTTTCTTTCCGGTGGTTTCTTTGGCTTCATCTTCTCCGCCGAATACAGAATAATAATATGGCGTGGAAGCTGCAAATTCTGCCGCGCAGGTATCTACCATTTTAAAGGATGCTGTGATGCCATTTTCATAACGCATCTTCTTCACATCTTCTTCGCCAAGGCCGGTCAGTCTGGCAATGACTGCATCCGAAAATTCCAGTCTTTTTGCTTCGGTCAACGTATCGACACAGAGAGCTTTCCCTTCCTTTTCCAGCTGGGCTTCCATCTCGGTTAAAATCGCGATCTTATCGATAAACCAGTGATCCACCATGGTGATCTCATGGATAGTATCGTAATCTACCCCTTTCCGAATGGCCTCTGCAATGATAAAGATCCGCTGGTCATCCACGATTTTCATTCGCTCTACCAGCTCCTCTGCACTCAGCTTGGAAAAATCATAACTGCGCAGACAATCCACATGCTGCTCCAGGCTGCGCAGTGCTTTCATCAGAGCACCTTCAAAGTTATTACAGATACTCATGACCTCACCGGTTGCCTTCATCTGTGTGGTCAGCGTACGTTTTGCTGTAATAAATTTATCAAATGGCAGACGCGGTATCTTTACGACACAGTAATCCAGGGTAGGTTCAAAGCTGGCGTAAGTCTTGCCGGTAATGGCATTTTTGATCTCATCCAGAGTATATCCCAGCGCGATCTTGGCTGCTACCTTGGCAATAGGATAGCCGGTAGCCTTGGAAGCCAGAGCGGAAGAACGGCTGACACGGGGATTTACCTCGATGACACAATATTCAAAACTGGTAGGATGAAGGGCAAACTGCACATTACATCCACCGGTGATTTCCAGTTCATTGATGATATTCAGTGCTGCGCTACGGAGCATCTGATATTCTTTGTCGGATAAGGTCTGGGAAGGTGCCACCACGATAGAGTCACCGGTATGCACGCCTACCGGATCAATGTTCTCCATGTTGCAGACTGTAATACAGTTTCCTGCGCTGTCCCTCATCACCTCATATTCGATTTCTTTCCAGCCGGCAATGCAGCGTTCTACCAGAACCTGGCCCACACGGGAAAGTCTCAGACCATTTTCCAGAATCTCTTCCAGCTGCACCTGATTATGTGCAATACCGCCGCCGGAACCACCCAGGGTATAAGCAGGTCTAAGTACCACCGGATACCCGATTTTATTGGCAAATTCCACACCATCCGATACGTTTTCCACCACCAGGGAAGGAGCACAGGGCTCTCCGATTTTTTCCATGGTCTCTTTAAATTCCAGACGGTCTTCTGCCTTTTTGATGGTTTTGGCAGTGGTTCCAAGAAGCTTTACATGGTGGGCTGCCAAAAAGCCTGATTCATCCAGTTCCATACCCAAGTTCAGACCGGCCTGACCACCAAGGGTCGGCAGAACCGAATCCGGTTTTTCTTTTTCAATGATCTTTTCCAGCACTTCTGCTGTTAAAGGTTCGATATACACCTTATCTGCAATATCTTTATCTGTCATAATGGTGGCGGGATTGGAATTGACCAGAACCACCTCCATACCTTCCTCTTTCAGGGAACGACAGGCCTGTGTGCCTGCGTAGTCAAACTCTGCAGCCTGGCCGATAACGATAGGACCGGAGCCAATGACTAATACTTTCTTTACATTTGGATTCTTTGGCATTAGTTGTTTCCTCCTTTTTCGTCCATCATAGTTAAGAATCGGTCAAACAGATAGCTGGAATCCTGAGGTCCCGGGCACGCTTCCGGATGGAACTGTACCGTAAAAATATTTTTCCCTGTATAGGCAAGGCCTTCGTTGGTTCCGTCATTGACATTGATAAAAGCCGGAGTTGCCACCTTGGGGTCCAGTTTATCCATATCCACTACATACCCATGGTTCTGGGAAGAAATATAAACCTTCCCGGTTGTCAGATCTTTTACGGGATGATTTCCGCCCCTGTGACCATATTTCAATTTATAGGTGTCTGCTCCTGTAGCCAGTGCCATCAGCTGATGTCCCAGACAGATCGCAAAAATCGGCACATCGGAATCATACAGCTTTTTGATTTCCTGAATCACTTCGGTACATTCCTTTGGATCTCCCGGGCCATTGGACAGCATGATGCCATCCGGACTTACTTTTAAGATTTCTTCAGCTTTCGTCTGCGCCGGATATACGGTCACATCACATCCACGCATAGCCAGGCTTCTGGCAATGTTGTTTTTAGCACCCAGATCTAAAAGTGCTACCTTTTTCCCAGCGCCATTTAGCTCTTTTTTTCCTTTCACTTCATATGCTTCAGGGCAGGTTACTTTCTCCACTACCTTACCGGTTGTATAGGCTTTCAGTTTCGGTATGATTTCATCCAGATCATAATGCTCATTGGTAGTGATCATACCATTCATGGTTCCTTTTTCACGAAGGATCTTTGTCAGCATTCTGGTATCAATTCCGGCGATTCCCGGAATGTTCTGCTGCTCCAGGAATTCCTGAATCGACATTTCACTCCGGAAATTGCTTGGAATTCTGGAAAGTTCTCTTACGATAAATCCATCCGGCCATGCCTGTCTGGATTCCATATCTGCCAGACATACCCCATAATTTCCGATCAAAGGATAAGTCATGCAGACTGCCTGTCCTGCATAGGACGGATCTGTCAGTACTTCCAGATATCCTGCCATAGAAGTATTAAAAACGATTTCACTGATCACTTCTTTTTCCACACCGATATGTGTTCCCTGAAAAACCGTGCCATCTTCCAAAATCAAAAATGCTTTCATTCACCGGGTCCCTCCATCTGTCAATTTTTCTCCTCGATATATATTGTATCCCATTTCATTTATGCACAAGCATGCCCAAAGAAGAGTATCCACGCTCTCCTTTGGGCGCTTATCATTACCTGTTTTTATTTAAAATAGGCCACACCGGATTCGAAGATCTTCATATCCTGTTCTCCATAAATATTGATTGCCACACTTTCACCGCGACGTTCGGAATGTGCCATTTTACCGAAACACCTTCCATCCGGGGAAGTAATACCTTCAATCGATAAGTAGGAGCCATTGATATTGTACTCTTCATCCATGGATACATTGCCTTCCTGATCTGCGTACTGGGTTGCTACCTGGCCACCAGCAAACAACTTATCCAGCCATTCTTTCGGTGCAACAAATCGGCCCTCTCCATGGGACGCCGGGTTTACATAAGTCTTTCCAAGTTCAGCCTGTGCCAGCCATGGAGACTTATTGGAAACTACTTTGGTATATACCATCTTCGAAATATGTCTGTTTACTGTATTAAACGTAAGAGTCGGTGAATCTTCTTTCTGACCGACAATTTCGCCATATGGAACAAGTCCAAGCTTGATCAGCGCCTGGAAACCATTACAGATTCCGAGAGCAAGACCATCTCTTTCGTTCAGCAGTTTCACGACTGCTTCTTTCATCTTCTCATTCTGGAATGCAGTTGCAAAGAACTTAGCACTTCCATCCGGTTCATCACCGGCTGAGAATCCACCTGGGAACATGATGATCTGAGACTGATTGATGGCTTTTTCAAATACTTCTACAGAGTCTCTGATATCTTCCGGTGTCATATTTTTAAATACTTTTGTGATCACATCTGCACCTGCACGTTCAAATGCTTTTGCAGAATCATACTCACAGTTGGTACCAGGGAATACCGGAATAAATACGGTAGGTTTAGCCACTTTGTGTTTGCAAACATAGATGGAATCAGCTTTGTAAAGTGGAGATTCTACAGCATCTTTTCCCTTTTCACCCTTATATGGGAATACTTTATCCAGTTTGGATTTCCAGCTATCCAGTGCTTCTTCCATAGAGATCAAAGCATCGTCATAGGCAAAGGCTGCTTTTGCAGTTACCTCACCTACAATACTGTAACTGATATCCAGTTCTTCTGCTTTATTTTCCAGTTCAGCAAGCTTATCTGCATCGATTTCAGCAAGAATGTTGCCAAGCCCACAGCGGAACAGATCCTCTGCTTCCAGTTTTTCTGCATCAAATTTCACACCCAGCTTGTTACCGAATGCCATCTTGGATGCTGCCACTGCAATACCTTTGGTATCCACAGCATAAGCGGATTTAATGATACCTGCATGAATCAGGGCAGAAATACCATCATAAAGCTCCATTACTTTTTCATAATTCGGAATATCGTATTCATCCACATCGATTTCGAAATATGCCAGTTTATTTCCGGCCTTTTTCAGTTCCGGTGTGATGATATCTTTTTCTTTTGCCACATCCACTGCAAAGGAAACCAGGGTAGGTGGAACATCGATATCGTTAAAGGTTCCGGACATGGAATCTTTTCCACCAATGGATGGAAGACCAAATCCGATCTGGGCATCATATGCACCAAGGAGAGCTGCAAAAGGCTGACTCCATCTGCTCGGTTCTTCACTCATTCTGCGGAAATACTCCTGGAATGTGAAACGGATCTTCTTGTAATCACCACCGGTTGCCACAATCTTAGCCATGGATTCTGTCACTGCATAGACAGCTCCATGATATGGGCTCCAGGAAGAGATATACGGATCAAAACCATAACTCATCATGGTTACGGTGTCTGTTTTTCCCTTCAGAACAGGCAGTTTTGCCACCATGGTCTGGGTCTCTGTGAGCTGATGTACGCCACCATAAGGCATAAATACTGATCCTGCACCGATGGATGCATCAAACCGTTCTACCAGACCTTTCTGGGAACATACATTTAAATCATGCAGTGATGAAATCCATGCTTTTCTGACATCACTTTCTTTTAAGGCTTCTTCTACTTCCGGAAGGGCAATCTTCTTAAGCTGATTCTCTTTTTCGGATGGGATATCTACTTTTACAGTAGTCTCCTGATGGGCACCGTTGGTATCCAGGAATGCTCTGGCAATATTTACAATTTCTTTTCCACGCCATTTCAGTACCAGTCTTGGCTCTTTGGTTACCACTGCCACCTGTACTGCTTCCAGGTTTTCCTGTTCTGCATATTTCAGGAATTCATCCACGTCTTTCGGTGCCACTACCACTGCCATACGTTCCTGAGATTCGGAAATAGCCAGTTCCGTACCGTCCAGACCGGCATATTTTTTCGGCACTTTATCCAGATCCACTACCAGACCATCTGCCAGCTCACCGATTGCTACGGATACACCGCCGGCACCAAAGTCATTACATTTTTTAATCAGTTTAGAAACTTCTTCTCTTCGGAAAAGTCTCTGAATCTTACGCTCTGTAGGCGCATTACCCTTCTGTACCTCTGCACCGCACACATCAATAGACTGTGTGGTATGCGCCTTGGAAGAACCGGTAGCACCACCACAGCCGTCACGGCCGGTACGTCCGCCCAGCAGGATGATGATATCATCCGGATCCGAATTCTCACGAATAACATTACGTCTCGGAGCAGCACCCATGACTGCACCGATTTCCATTCTTTTTGCCACATAATTCGGATGATAGATTTCTTTTACATAACCGGTTGCCAGACCGATCTGGTTACCATAGGAGGAATAGCCCTGAGCTGCACCTCTGACCAGTCTTGCCTGGGATAATTTACCCTTTAATGTTTCCGATACCGGCACGGTAGGATCTGCGGCACCTGTTACACGCATGGCCTGATATACATAACCACGTCCGGAAAGGGGATCACGGATAGCACCGCCAAGACAGGTGGCTGCACCACCGAAAGGTTCGATTTCCGTGGGATGGTTGTGGGTTTCATTTTTGAAAAATACCAGCCATTCTTCGGTCACCGGTCCATTGCCATAATCCATTTCCACCGGTACTACTACAGAACAAGCATTGATCTCATCAGACACTTCCATGTCTTCCAGCTTGCCATCTGCACGCAGTTTTTTCATTGCCATCAGAGCCAGATCCATCAGGCACACAAATTTATCGGATCTGCCGGCATAAATCTCTTCTCTGGTATCCAGATAACTCTGGTATGTAGTTTCCAATGGTACTCTGTAATAACCTTCTCCGAATTCCACATCTGTCAGCTCGGTAGAGAAGGTAGTATGTCTGCAGTGATCCGACCAATAGGTATCCAGTACACGGATTTCCGTCATGGATGGGTCTCTGTGCTCTTCGGATTTAAAATAATTCTGAATATGAAGGAAATCTTTGAATGTCATAGCCAGGCTTAAGGAATCGTAAAGTTTCTTTAAATCTGCTTCCGGCATATCGCAGAATCCATCAAATATCTTAATATCAGCAGGATCTTCGTACACAGTTACCAGAGTTTCCGGTTTTACCATATCCGTTTCTCTGGAATCCACAGGGTTGATACAGTATGCCTTGATCCGATCCATTTCCTCATCAGACACGTCACCTAAAATCATATAGGTAACTGCTGTCCGAATCACAGGTTCCTCATCTTCCTTCAAAAATTTCACACACTGCACTGCGGAGTCTGCTCTCTGGTCGAACTGCCCCGGCAGATATTCCACGCTGAATACATGCGCATTTTCCGGGATATCGATTGTTTCACGATATAAAATATCAACCGGTGGCTCTGAAAAAACAGTCAGACATGCTTTTTCAAATACTGCATCGCTGATATTCTCCACATCATAGCGAATGAATTCTCTTACACCTGTTACAGAAGCGATCTGAAGATAGCTTCCGATTTCCTCCCGCAGTTCCTTTGCCTTTACTGCAAAAGGTGCTTTCTTTTCCACATAGATACGTCGTACGTTACCCATACTGAAACATTTTCCTCCATCTACTCATTATTTGCGAAGATGCCTCAGAATCCAGGACTCTGAAGCATCTAAAATCATTCCTCTATCACAAGGCCCTGCACCAGAATCAGCAGTTCCTTATCAATTGTCTCACCGGAAACACCCATGGTCAATGATGCAATCTTGAGTCCTTCCAATACATACATAATATTTTTAGCGGCAATGCGGGCATCTACTTCATAAAATTCGCCATTCTCAATACCGGTATTAATCAGTTTCTCCAATAAAATAACAGCTTCATCAAACTGTTTTTTCAGAAAGTTATCCTTCCTGCTCACATTATTTGCAAAGAAATACTCATAGGTCGCCACAGATAAGGTCTTCTTTGCACGCAAAATTTCACGCTTCTGCTCTTTTAAAAATACCGCCAGAATCTCTGCTGCAGAAGCATCTGCACTGATACTTCCGGCAAATACATCATCCGTTTCCTGGGATTCCATACGGATCAATTCTAAAAAGATTTCTTCAGTACTGGAAAAATATAAATATAATCCGCCACGGCTGATTTCGCATGCGTCAACCACATCCTTCATCGTAACATTACGAAAGCCTTTTTCTACAAAGACTTTATGTGCCGTCTCCAATATAAACTTTTTCTTTTGTACCGATTTCTCTCCCATGTCAAACTTCTTTCTATCTTTATATCTTCTATTCCTATATCTTCTATATCGTTATATCAACTAACTCCTGCATTTTTTTGAACAATGCCAGAAAAACTCCATTCTGCACAGCTTCCGGCCAGACACTACCCTTTGTCATGCCACCCATAACATATCTGGAAAGAATGCCGCCCAGCAGATCCATTTCCCGTAATGTGGCATGTTCAATCAGTTCTATCTCTTTGGCCACCGAATGGATTCCATATCTGGTATAAATATATCTGTAATTGCGATTCATAAAACAGGTCTTCTGTGCTGTCTTAACAAGAGCCAGCAGGGTACTGTCATACACAGGAAACGTAAGCACCGTTTCCTCTTCCCTGCCATACTCTTTTACGACCTGTTCATCCTTTTTCTGCTCAAGCCAGGGTATGTAGCGTATCAGGAGCTGTACGTCCGGTTTATACTGTTCTATAATCTTTCGCCTGTTATCAAGATCCCCGTTCACCCGATTTTCACCCCATAATCGTTATATGTAATTCATCATATCAAAAAAACCGGAAAAAGTACAGAAGGACTTCACAAAAAAAGTGCCAATTAGTATAATGAAAAATAGGAATTTTTGTTCAAATCAGCAAGAACTATATTGTGTAAATTTATGTTTTTTTCATTGAAAGGGGATATCTATGGCAACCAAACTCATTCCTTCCGGGGAAACATTTCTTCGCGCCGGACAACCGGTGGACTCTTTCTGGTATATCACTTCCGGAACAGTCCGGGCATCTTTTACCGGCGGTTTTCTCACCTTACATAAGGGAGATATCATGGGCCTTGTGGATTTTGATCAGGACAGCCACTTTTTCACCTACACAGCTCTGGAAAATACGGAGATTTTGTCCTATGGCAATCCTCAGCAGCTTGTAAATTCCGGCTTTCTTGCCGACAAACCGGAGCACATGACCCATCTCGCTCTTTCCACAAATAATATTCTTTCGGAAATGATTCAATATTATGATTCTTTGCAATCGGCCTGCCAGGAACTCTATCATTTCCTGCTTACATCCAATACCCAATATAAAAAGCTCTGCAACGAACTTCATGTGGTTATCAAGGAGCTTTCCGGCATTGAGGAACTGGAACCCTTGGGAAGTGAATATATCCTTCCGGACTGGCAGCACAGTTTCCAAAATGGAATCCATACCATTTTAAATAGAAAAGAGATTCAGACCGTTTTGTGTTCCCAGAATATTATTCCCGGTTATCTGTACCATGCTTCAGCAGACTTGCACGAGCTTTTACAGAATTGCCAGCTTCTTTATGAATATCTGACAGAAATGTCCCAGCTCCTTTTGAACGAAAACAAACTGGATTTGTTTGATTTGTTTACAGGATTGTCTTTGCGTGTCGGCTCGAAAACTGCCCAAAGTAAAGTCCTTTCCCAAACAATCACAAATATGGTAAAGCGTGCGGAAAATCTTCCGGGCATTTCTCGTGACCTTGTAAAAAACAGATTGCAGGACTATCAGGCAGCGCTGGAAAAAATGGAAGAAATGCATGCGACAGCCATGTCCACTTCCACAAAAGTGGATAGCAGCATTTGCCAGAAACTTTCCAATTCCCTGCATCAGATTTTGGAATATGCCGATTGTTCTCCGGAAGAAACCGATGAATTTCTTCGTTTATTATCTGAATATAAAGAGCTTCCGGACAAAAACTCCGGCAGCAACGAGGCTATAAAATGCCGGAAAGGATTGACCGCTGCATTTTATCGGATATATATATCTGCTTTCCAGATCAGTCTTTCCGAAAGAACCATACCTACTGTGCTGAAAATGTTTTTCAATTTCGGCTATGTAGATGCAGAATTATGTGGAATGGATTGTGCTGTTTTTCTTTATGAACTGGTAGAACGTTTTGGACACAGCCAGGACCTGGGCGTGTATACCATATATGAATGGCTTCAGGCGATTTATTCCGGTAAAAAGAATCCAAGCATCAATGAATTCGAAGAAGATTATGAAAAACATGTCCGGAATCTGAAAACAGAACGTGGCCTGCCGGATGAAGTGGCTGCTCGTATGCTGAAAGACCGTGCCATGATGGTCATGTATGAACTGAATAATATGTTTCAGAGTGCCAGCAAGATTTCCAATGGTCATCTTGCCACCTTCTGCCCGGTTTTATCCGAGCATCAGTTTTTAAAACCACCACAGGACGCTCTTCTTTATCCGGATCAGATTGTCAAAGTGGAAAATGCTCTTCGCCAGCTGGACTACAGTCTTTTTTACCGGGAAGTAAATATCGTTTTATCGGAACGGGAAAACATACATGATTTCCTGCATGTGGAAGTTCTGCCGGATATTATTCTGATGCCGGTAGTAGGTACTCGTGGTGTTATGTGGCAGGAAATCTCTGATAAGAGTCGTAGAACTCCCGCTAGAATGATGCTCCCTGTTTTCCAACTGGAAGATTTGACAAAGGTCATGATGCATATGGCAGGAGAATATCGCTGGGAGATCTGCAAACGTATCCAGGGCGGACGTTGGAATGATGTCTCTGATCCGTCCCTTACCAGCTTGTACTGTGACTATCTTCAGTTTTATAAGAAGAATTCCGATCTGTCTTCTGAGAATAAGGAGAAAGTCAAATTAAGTCTTCAGAGGAATAAGCAAAGCTACAAATCTGTTTTTGTATCAGACTATATCACCTATATGTCTTACGAAAGCAGTGGCTCCCCACATTTGAACCGTGTAGCCAGATCTATCCTGTTTCAGTTTTGTCCGTTCAGCCAGAAGACCCGTACCCATCTGATATCCAATCCAATCTATCAGGATGTGTTAGACAAATATCGGATTCGAACAGCCCAAAAGGTTCATAAGCTGGACAACCTGCAGAAAAAACTGGAAGCGAAGCGTGAACCGGTTCCCCCTATTTTGTTACAGGAAATAGAATATTTTGGCAAATAATTCTCCAATGGCTAATATAGTTTTATTTTTCGATAAAAATACGCAATATTTTTATAGATTTTATGGTTTTAAGGTAATATAATTCTAAATAGCTTAGGAGAAATCCTGAGTTTGGATTATCAATTCCGAAAGAATTCCCCTTTTACACAACGAAAATACCAGAGGTACTGCCTCTGGTATTTTTGTTTTCTGGTTTTTATCAGATTCCTTTCTTGTTTTACTGTTTTTACTGTTTTATTGTTTTTCCTGCTTTATTGTTTTTCCTGCTTTTGTCGATTTTCTTTCTGATTTGTAATATTGCAAAAAACACTTGCACTGATTTCTTATCTTTGCTATAATAATTTTCGTTGACGCGACATATTGGAAAACGCAGTGGTCGCTAACACGTTGTGAACGCGTTGCAAACACGTTTTGAGCACGTCGCAAACACAAAGCAATATAATATAGGGGCATAGTTCAAAGGTAGAACAGTGGTCTCCAAAACCATCGATGTGGGTTCGATTCCTACTGCCCCTGCTCATTAAAAAACCGCAGTCATTTAAATGACTGCGGTTTTTTTGTCATGGGTCTGCTATGGGGACGTTCCTTCCGTCCTGGTCCGCTATGGGGACGTTCCTTCCGTCCTGAGAATAGCCCTTTTGTCCTGATAAAGACATTTTTTGCGCTGGTTACTGCCTAAGTACATATTTGAAGTTTCAAGCAGTAGCATTTTCCTTGAAGACCACATGTCGAGCAACTATTTACTGCCGGACACAGAATAAGTGGTCAAATAGGCAGTAGCATATGAAGTTCAATTTTTGATTTTGATTTTCAAATGTCTTCTAAGCAGGGAAATAGTACTGCCCAAAAGAATCTTGAGTCATTCTAAGCAGTAAGCAAAGTAAAAAACGGGTTAAAACTTAGGATGATTTACATATGTTTACCGCCGCATTCTAATACTTATATTACAAGCGGTAATCCTCTTAAAAATATTGACTTCTATTTCCAGTATTTTCAACGTTCGCTTCAGTATATTCTATTTTTCTTTTTGGCATATTGACATTATAAACCATTAGATGTAGTATTGATTAAACGATACGTAGTTTTAATTACTACATGATGTGTTTTGGCACTTCATTTCGTGTTTTGTTCTTACAAAAGTTTTCATAATAGTTTATCATACAAACTTGTTTAAAAGGAGGCGTTCTTTATGCAACTTACTATTCGTGAACCCGGCAGTTCCATAACACACTTCATCGCCATGATGATCACTTTATTTGCGGCTTCTCCACTTTTGGTCAAAGCCGCCCTCAACAGCACCACCTGTCTGATTGCCATGACTATTTTTGTACTTAGCATGGTGGTTCTCTATGGTGCCAGTGCTACCTATCATAGTGTCAATCTGTCCGGCAAAGCGCTCAAGGTTTTCCAAAAAATAGACCATATGATGATTTTCGTACTGATAGCCGGTTCTTATACTCCTGTCTGCATGATCATACTGGACAAAGCAAAAGGATATCACCTGCTGGCTTTGGTATGGGGAATCGCCATCGGTGGCTTCCTGATCAATGCTCTGTGGATCACCTGCCCGAAATGGTTCTCTTCTATCATATACATTTCTATGGGCTGGGTATGTATTCCGGTATTTGGAGATCTGTTTACCACTCTCCCCAGAGCAGCTTTTCTCTGGCTTCTTGGCGGTGGCATCATTTATACCATTGGCGGAATCATCTACGCCTTAAAGCTGCCTTTGTTTAACAGCAAACACAAATACTTCGGCTCCCACGAGATTTTCCATATTTTTGTTATGGTGGGAAGCTTCTGCCACTTTATCTTTATGTATTTTTATGT
>JBJENT010000124.1:0-14338 GCA_051880335.1 Lachnospiraceae bacterium | reverse complement strand
GGATCATAATAAAGCGCCCTGGCGATACCCAGTCTCTGTCTTTGTCCACCGGAAATACGGATCCCTCGTTCCCCGATACCGGTATTCAGTCCCTCCGGCAAGCCACGCACAAACTCATCCATCTGGGCTTCTTTCAGTACTTCCCAGATACGGTTCATATCGATTTCATCTTCCGGTACACCAAATGCCACGTTTTTCAAAATGGTATCGTCCAACATAAAGATAAGCTGCGGAATATAACCCACATTTTTCAGCCAGCTTCTGTACTCGTCCTTGATATTTACATCATCTGCATAGACCCCACCGGTCTGCACTTCCAAAAGCCCCAGAAGGATATCCACCACTGTAGTTTTTCCGGCACCGGAAGCACCTACGATTCCAACCGATGCACCAATGGGAATCTCCATATCTGCGTGGTCAAAAATAAGCGCATCAGAGTTTGGATAGTGATAGGTCACATCACGCATGGATATACTTTTATGAATCGGAAGTTTTTTGTCCGTTTCTTTTGCGAAGCTCATATCCGTATTTTTACCGGATATCTCATCCTGCAGATTATCACTGACTCCCATAAAGAAAGGTTGATAAAAAGCAATGGAAGTAAGCTGATTGTTGATACGGTTGGCGCAGGGCATCAAACGAATGGCCGCCACACTAAATGCTGATAAAATAGGCATCATCTGGGTAAAGTCTCGTCCTGTTGCCACAAGTACCATCATGTAAGAAACCATACCGATAATACAGATGGTTTCAATCAGTAGTCTTGGAATGCTGTTATACAGAGTGTATTTCTGTACAGCATCCACATACCCCTTACCGCATTTAATATATTCATCCGTAAAATACTGCTCTTTCCCAGCAATCTTTACTTCTTTGATTCCCTGTACTGTCTGGGAAATCCATTTAAAAAGTCCACTGTAATAGTTCTGATTGTCCTCTCCTGCCTTATGCATGATAGGCTTGATCACGGATTTGATAACCCATAAGGTAGTAATTAAAAGCACTGCAATCATGGCTGTCATCATCCAGTCTGATAACAGAAGCACTGCTAACAGGAAGACAAATACAATTGTCTCAGATACCAACTGTAAAATAGACAGAATCAGTGCATACATATTGTTTACATCAGAAGTAATATTTCTCTGAATCACTGCAGTATCTGCATTTAAGTAAAACTCGTACCCCTTGCGCAAATAATTTTTCATCATACGCTCCGAAGTACGGAACTGATTTGTATACACAAAACGATACATGAATTTCTGCTGCCAGTATAAGTAAATATTTTTCACCACGAAAGTCAGAATCAGTGCTCCCATGATCAGAAGCGCAAATTCTTTCAAGCTCTGCATGTGAAGACCATAATAAAGCTTGTTCACAATATCATACTTCTCCACCGCATTTTCATCGATGACCACCTCAATAACCGGAATGACAAGTGAAATACTGCACGCCTCCAGAATCGCCCCGATGATCATCATGACCACCATCAGGAACATGGTGCTTTTCTGCTTCCTATCTAATAAAACATTTAGCTTTCTTAATATCTTTAACATTGTTTTCCTCTCATTGCTTGGAAATGGTTTTATCTTCCTTCTCTAAGATGCCAATCCGTTTATTTTGGTTGTGAATCATAGGATCCTCATACTTATCCATAAATTCATCCCCCAGTCGGACCAATTTATCTGCAAAAGTAATCCCTTTCAAATCGGTAAACACCGTTACCACGATATCAAAGCGAAGTCCTTCAAAGAAATTCAGCATTTCCATAGGCATGGTACCATCAAACATGGGATACCCCGGAAATACTTTGCTGTAATCCAGTTCATCACGAGGATGGGGTTTGATGAAGATCTGTCCCTGTTTTTCATAGGTTTCTACGATATCACGGAAGATTTTTTCCCGCACATCCAGAGTACAAAGGGGATCTGTGAGAATCAGTATTTTCGGTGTGGTTTTTCCATCTTCCGATACCTGATTGCACTGATCTATCTTTTCCTTCAGTCCATCCATATCACGGACAAAGGCCTGCAAAATGATATCTTTATCTTCCTGAGTCAGCCGGTCCACCAGTTGCTTTCTGGGAAGCTCTTTGTATTTTGGACAGGGCATCTGAATCGCGTTGATATCATTGACTTCCATATCCAGACAGTACTTTCCATAACCATTCTGAACAAAGATCAGATTCAGCTTATTGGACAGAAATGCCTTCAGACCAAAATGTCCCCTGTTATCATATCTGGCTGCATCAAAATGAACCAGACAGTTCAGCCCATCCTCTAAAGCATGGTATCTGATCTTATTCTGGTTTAGATAATATCCGATGGGATCGGAATCACAAAAAACATATACCTCACCGTACTGTTTAAAATCTACCGGGATATAAGGTGCTTCCAGCTTTGCATACCGCCTGGTAAATTTAATTCGCTGCCACATGTTAAAGACAATATTTCCTTTATCCACCCGGTATTTGGCAAGCTCCGGAAAAAAGTCTTCTCTTTTTTCATCAAAGGGAAGTACTTCCTCAAACAATCCCGTGGAAAAGGCACGTTCTCCGAAATCTTCAAAATTGTTAGACATACTGCTCAATAGCAGGGTAGCTTGTCCTCGTTTTTCATGTGGAAGTGCCAGTTCCTTCAGAAATGCCACATAGGCATGATAGTAGGTGTGACATACATAAATTCGATCTTTCATTTCAAATGCATGACCTCTGCAATCTCTTTGTATTTCTCTGTAAACATAGTTGATTTGATTATATCATTTTTCTAGTACTGTGCAAAGTATCCATCTAAATAGTTCAGTCTTTCCCGCACATAATCCTCCAGCACAGTCAGGTCTGCCTCGTTATCCACCTCAGGCCATTTTTGACTTTCTCTTTCAAAAGCCCCCGACTGTACCAGAAGATCCATGTTTTCTTCCATAATCTGAATGATATGTTCCTCGGAAAGTATGTCTTTCCGATAACTTTGCCACTTTCTTTTCAGCAGTTCTGCACTTCCATCTACATTTTGTCTGAAGTACTCCTCCAATACGGGTTCCACATAATTGACGCTTGTGTCAGCATTGAATTGCAGGTAATTATGCTCCGGATCATAGGCATAGCAGTCGCCAAAAGTGAAATTCATGTCCCAGGGAATGGTCACCATCTTGTACCCGGAAACATTTCTGGCCGGCGAAGCCGCCACATAGGTATTTTTCAGGTAGTTATCATATCCCGCCACTGCCTGTATATAAATCAGGTAATCAGCCAGATTATCCTGATAGGCCATATCTGCATACAGGCCCATGTCAGGTGCCCAGTATTTTGCGGACAAATAGATTTTCATCGGTTCCCATAATGACTCCACAGATTCAAAATCCTCCGGATACCGGATTCGAATGGGATAGCACACTTCATAGTTCTGCTCCACCGATGCCTGAATGTCTTCCGCTGTAGGCATTTCCCAGTCCAGGATTTTGTAAAGTACCTCTTTATTTCCCAGTCCCAGAGTGTCTTCATTGATAGGAAGCATCATTCCATACAGTCCCAGATATTCCCCATCCAGAATCACTTCACAATACTCCATTTCTGCACCGGATTCATCGAATTCATAGTTTTGTTCGGAAATTTCTTTCCAGATTTCCAGGGAAGTTTTATCCCGTATCTTGGAAACATCACTGTACATCGCATTCAGCTTCCATTTCTCACTGCTTTCCATTCCAAACAGAGAGTTATTGACACCATTTTCCTGTTCATCCAGTAATTTAAGTGCATAACTTTTTTTCGAAAAAACAGAGGATGTCTGTCCTCTTTCGTGATAGCAAATTCCTCTTCTTAAAATCTGATATGGCTTTGCCGACTGAAAAATCGTTACATCCCCATAGTATCTGGTTTCTGAATTATATACATAATCGTCGATCTCTTCGATGGGATATTCTCTTGGTTCTTCCCGGGATGTGGTGATTGCCACAACCGGCAGTCCGGTCAGTACCAGTCCTGCCTGCTGATAAACATCTCCTGTATAAAAGAGAACCTGGAATTCATGTCCTTCCCTTACTGCATCCTTCAGCTTTTCAATCCTATCCTTTTCATTCTTCTCCTGCTCATTTACACTGTTTTCCTTCCCATCCATCTCCCCAGTCAGATACTCATCTTCGCATATTGCAAATCCCTTCAACTGTCCATAAAAATCAAGGCTGTCTGGGAAATACCATTCTTCGGAATCATTCATACAAACAGACAAATAAAATCGATTCTCTTCTTTTACATAGGGAAGCTCATAACCGGAGATCATCAGTCCGCTTTTTGTATCCTGTAGCAGAGTCTGCGAAACCGTTCTCTGTTCTGCAATCTGTTCCCACTGCCCTTTTTCTACCGCATAGTCCCACAAATTCTTACTTTTTTCCCCGGAAAAAGCGCAGATATACACTGCGGCCAGAAGCATCAGGCTGAAAAGCAGTACGACACCATATTTATCTTTGTCTTTTTTAATCTGCTGTAAAGTAATCATCCAGGAACGCCATTCTCTCTTTCTGATATTCCATTATTTTTGTCAGATCACTGGTATGACCAAATTCGGGCCACTTTTCTTCATCCCGCGCAAAAGCACCGGATGATACCAGATAATCCATATTATCCTGCATGATACCAAATATATGCTCATCACTCAGGATATTCTGTCTATAGTTTTCCCACTTTTCGACCAGTCTGTCTTTTTCACCATGTTCATTATTGATAAATAACTGTCTGGTCACACCTTCTGTATAGATAACAGAGGTATCCGGATTGAATTTTGTTTTCCCGATATCCATATTGTTATCAAAATTATTCCCAAAAGTATTATCCAGATCCCAGGGCAGTGTGATCATCTTATAGCTTCCATCTTCCTGCTGATCTGCTATCATATAGGTATTTTTACGCGAGTTGTCGGAGGCAGTTACTGTCTCTAAAAAGATGGTAAAGTCAATCAAATTATCCAGTTCAACAGACTCATAATAATCCGGAAAACTGGTGTGCCACATGGAAACATCCAGGTAATGCTTCATGGGTTCCCAGGCCTGTTCCACGGATATTTCATCCAAATCCGGATACCTCATTCGGATCGGATAGCATACCGGATATTCCTGCTCTACAGAAGCCTCTATCTCATCTTTTGTAGGCATCTCTGCCTGAATGATCTTATACAGGATATCCTCATCCTCTAGGGCCAGCGTTTTTTCATCAAAGGTCTTGATCAGAAGATACAGCCCCCTGTATTCTCCATCCATGATCAGTTCGCAATACTCAGCAGCCGATGTATATTCCCGGAAGCCTTCTGCTGTTTCTGCCATTTCTGTCCAAAGCTGCCAGGCTGTCTTTTCCCGAATCTTATACTGATCTGCAGGAATAGACAGTAGTTTCCATTCCGAGCTAAATCCCAGCTGGAAAAGAGATTCTATGACTTTCTTTTCGTCTTCGTCAATCAGTTTTAGTGCATATCCCTTTTTATCAAATCCTGCTGAGGTTGCACCCCTGCCATGATAACAGACCTGATGCTGCATGATCCGGTATTTTTTCTCCGGTATCTTTTCCTGAATCTTCTCTCCCAGTTTCCCCAGTGGCGTAGCCATCGTAGTATTTCTCATTTCCGGAGCAGTATAAGTACCCGAACTGCCATCCGCATTATATATGGTGATATTTCCATAATATCTGGTATCCGAATTGAACACAAAATTATCAATATCATCTTCTGTATAATCCGGCTGTCTGGAATACTTTGTATCAATGGAAACAATTGGCATTCCTGTTGCCACCAGATTGGTCAAAGCATATTCCTCTCCTTTTTTCAAAAGGACCTGAAAAACATGCCCTTCCTCTATGGCACTTTTCTTATCCCTTAAATAGTCATCTTCCAGAAGATAAAGCTTTACTTTATCAGAATTAGTAGTAAGAATACCTTCCCAGCCATCCACATCTACATTTTGTGATACATAATACCGATTTCCGGACACATCATGGGGCAGCATCACACCATTTAACATTAAATCCACCTGGTGGGTATTGATCATGGAAGAATTTCCCGTACATCCCTTCATGATCACTTGCTTTTCTTCTTCCGAAATAATATTCACTTCCCATACGATTGCCAGCTCCTGTGCATGAAGAGTTGCTCTGATTACAATAAACAGAAAAAATGTCACCGCAATGACTCTTCCATATTTCAGGTGAAAATACCATCTTCGCATCCTTATCTGTCTAAACTTTTCCTTGTCCATTTACTTGAATTTTCCTTGTTCAATGTTTTTATATTTTTCATACAAAATATTTCCCATATGGATTATAATGTACAGTATGAGCAAAAAAGCAATTTCACCAAAATGGAAATCCTTAATTTTATACTGCATATGTTTTGTGTTCTCCGCAGGACTTCTTCTTTACGCCGGTCTCACACTTTTGTCTCCCGGAAATCTGTCTTTCGGGAATTCTGCTGCGGACACTTCAGAATACGGTTATACCATCAGCCATGAGAGCGGTTTTTACAAGCATACCATTCATGTAAAAATCCGTTCTCTCTCAGAAGGTGACATATATTATACCACAGATGGCTCTGAACCTTCCAGTAGCTCTTCTGCATCTGTAAAATATGAAAAGCCTGTCACCTTTTCCTCTTCCGGTACGGAATCCTGCCATGTATTAAGATTCCGACTATATCCGGCAGACGGACAGCCTTCCCAGGTCTTTGACTATACCTATTTTGTGGGATATTTTATAGACGATCGTTATTCTACCTATGTGGTCAGTATCTCCGGTGACCCGGATGGTCTGTTCGGCTATGAAAATGGTATTTTTGTTCCGGGAAAACTCCGGGATGACTATCTGAAGGAACATCCTGAGATCACAGCGGCTTACAATCTGGATCCTGCCAACTACAATCTGAGTGGCCCGGAATCGGAACGGGAAGTTCATATGAATCTGTTTGATCAAAATGGCAGTCTTCTGCTTTCACAAAACTGTGGCCTCCGGATTTTTGGAAACTTTTCCAGAGGAAAGGAACAGAAATCCTTCCAGTTGTTTGCCAGAAACCGTTATGACCAGTATGGCAAGTTTGATTTAAGTCTGTTTCCTTCTCTGACTAATGATGGGGATGGCACTATGCTTGGAAAGGACAACCGTCTGGTTTTCCGAAACAGTGGGAATGATTTCGGCCAGGCTTTCATACGGGATACTTTGATTCAGGAACTGGCCCAGAAGCAGGGCTTTCCTATGTCCACGCCATATGTTCCTGCTTCCATTTATATCAATGGAGAATATTATGGTTTTTACTGGGTTAAAGAACCGTTCAATAATGGCCAGATGGAAGAATTTTACGGGGATTACAATGGAACCTTTGAACGGGTTTCCATCAACGAATTCTACAAAACAGCGGAAGATCCTTCTGAGCCCCTGGCAGAAGAATATCAGGCATTTTATGACCGTTTTGCAGAAGCAGATATGACCGATGATGCTGTGTTTGAGCAGCTGCAAAGTTACATGGATCTGGACAATTACATTACCTATTATGCCATGGAACTGTATATTGCCAACAAGGACTGGCCTTATAACAATGTCCGCGCCTATCGTTATGTGGCAGCGGATGATGTTTATACACCGGATACGGTTTTTGACGGAAAATACCGCTATCTATTCTTTGATACCGATTATGGTTTCGGTCTCAGCGATGACGTACCCGGATTTTCGGTAGAGGAAGATAACATCAGCGTTTTATTAAACAATGTCCAGTCGCCACTGTTCTGCAACCTGATGGCCCGCAAGGACTGCCGTGAAAAATTTGTAACCGCCATGTGCGACCTGATGAATTACGGATTTTCTCCTGCCAGCGCGGAAGCTTCCCTTACTAACCTTGCCGAACAGCGTGATACAGAATTGTCTTACTATGTGGACCGCCTTCTGTCCGATCGTCTAACCATGGAAGGAGTACAGGCTGCAACCAGTGAGATAATGGCCTTTGCCCAGAACAGACCCACCTATATGCACAGCTTTCTGCAAAATGACTATGCCATGTTTTATCCTTATACTTTACAGATTAATGCACCGGAGGATGTACAGATCTCTGTAAATGGGATTGAAGATGCTGGTTATACGTTTCAGGGGAATTACTATGCCGACTGTTCCCTGACTTTAAAGGCTTCTGTTAATGAAGGTCATACCTTCTCCCATTGGCAGATTGGCGACCGGATTTATGAGGAACCGGAAATCACCCTATCCTCTGAAGAAATAAAAGAGCTCCTCTGCCAGGTGGCAGAAAACGGTCTTTCCGATATTCCGGTAGGAGAAAACGGGGAATCTGTGCTGACTTATCTTGGTACCCTGCCGGTTACCATGGTAGAAAATGATAATACCAACTATCATACACCTACCCTTGTCCAGCTTCATGTAAAAGGAGATCTGGATACCGTGGAACTATGCAACCTTTCCGACCATGAAATATCTCTGGCAGGACTTTATCTCAGCGATCAGGGAGAGGATCTGAAAAACAGCGGTATTCCAAGGAAAAATCTGGCTCCCGGGGAATCCATTACCATGTACGGTTCCAATAATGTGCTGGGGCATTCCAGTGGTGCCAGACTGAATTTCAGCCTACGCAAAGAAGAAACCTTATATTTATCCGATGAAAATGGTATCATCCTGGAATCCATAAAGATCCCGGATATGACCAGGGAGGATACTTTTTATACCAAAAATCTTTATACAGGAAAATGGAAAGAAACTTTAGAATAGAAGAACGCATCATACCATAGAGGAGGACAAACTATGAGTACATTAGCAATAAATGGAGGCACTCCGGTTTCCCCGGAACCTATTTTTTACGGACATCAATACATTGATGACGCTGATATTCAGGCAGTCTCTGCGGTTTTAAAAAGTGATTATCTGACCTGTGGACCTGCCATTACTGCTCTGGAATCCAAACTTTGTGAGATTACAGGAGCAAAGTACGCAGTGGCAGTATCCAACTGCACCGCAGCACTTCACATCGCATGCATGGCAGCAGGCATTGACCCTGGGGATGAAGTAATCACTTCCCCGATTACCTTTGCAGCTTCCGCCAACTGTGCATTATACTGCGGCGCCACTCCGGTCTTTGCCGATATCGATCCGGATACCTACAATATTGATCCGGCCTCGATTGAAGCCCATATCACTGCAAAAACAAAAGCAGTCATCCCGGTTCACTATACCGGACAGGCTGTCCGTCATGATGAGATCGCTGCGATCTGCAAAAAACATGGTCTTATTCTAATCGAAGATGCGGCTCATGCCATTGGCACCAAATACAAAAATGCACCGGTAGGCAGTCTTGCCGATATGACCTGTTTCTCTTTCCACCCGGTAAAAACGGTTACTTCCGGTGAAGGCGGGGCAGTCACAACAAACGATGAAGAACTGTATAAAAAACTCTGTCTGGCAAGAAGCCATGGCATCACCCGGGATGAATCCCTTATGGTACATCCCACCAGTGAACCCTGGTACTATGAAATGGTAAATCTGGGTTACAATTATCGTATGACCGATATCCAGGCCGCCCTGCTTTCCAGCCAGCTGGATAAGCTTACTCTTTTCTCAAACCGCAGAAAAGAGATTGTAAAGCGCTATAATGAAGCCTTTTCCTCTGTGGATGGCATCATCGTTCAAAAAGAAATAACGGAATCGGATTCCACCAGACACCTGTATGTGATCCGAATCGATACCGATGTACTAAGCTGTGACAGACGTACTTTCTTCCAGGCACTTGCTGCAGAAAATATACGCTGCCAGGTTCACTACATTCCGGTTTACTGGCATCCTCATTATACAAATCTGGGGTATCAAAAAGGTCTCTGCCCCAACGCAGAATATGTCTATGAGCGGATTATCAGTTTGCCGCTTTATTATGCATTAACGGATGAGCAGGTTGGATATGTGATTGAGGCTGTGAAGAAAATTGCGGAATATTACAGAAAATAGAAAGTATATGAGTTATAAGCCAAGCATATTGAAAAAGATTTGGATCGACATTATGGAGCCTCCGGAAAGGGAATCTTTCCGGAGGCTGAAATTTTGTAAATGGTGGTTATATTTTATGCTTATACCTGAACTTCTCCACTTAGCACTTTTTTATAATCTTCATAGTTCTTTTCCAAAAGTGTCGGTGTATCCAAACCATACGGGCAGTGCTGCTTACACTTTCCACAGTGCAGGCACTGCTCGATCCGTTTCATTTTCTCCTGCCATTCTTCTGTGAGCCATGCCTTAGATGGTGCACGACGAAGCATCAGGGACATTCGGGCTGAGTTATTGATCTCGATTCCAACCGGGCAGGGCATACAATATCCGCACCCGCGGCAGAATTCCCCGCACAGTTCCTCACGGTCTCTGTCTATGGCTGCCTGTCTCTCCGGTGTCATTTCCGGTGGATTATTGATAAAGGAAATGAAATCATCCAATTCCTTTTCCCTCTGCACGCCCCAGATGGGCAGCACATTATCAAACTGAGCCTGGAATGCATAAGCCAGACTGGCATCGGTAATCAGTCCTCCGGAAAGAGCTTTCATAGCGATAAATCCCATATTCTTTTCCTGACACTGCTTTGCCAGAGAAAGCTCCTGTTCTCCGGATATGTAACAGAATGGGAACTGCAGTGTTTCATACAAACCGGAATCAATAGCTTCCTGCGCAACTCCCAGCCTATGGTTTGTGATACCGATATGTCGAATCTTTCCCTGTCGTTTTGCTTCCAACGCAGCATCGTATAATCCGTCTGCTCCGCCCGGCTTTGGGCAAAATGCAGGATTATGAAACTGATAGATATCGATATGGTCGGTTCTCAAATTAGAAAGAGAAGTCTCCAGATCCTTCCAGAATCCCTCCGCATCAGTTGCTCCGGTTTTGGTTGCGATATATACCTGATCCCGGATTCCTTCCAGTGCCTCTCCCAATTTCACTTCACTATCAGAATACATTCTGGCTGTGTCGAAAAACGTAATTCCTGCATGAAAGGCTTTTCGCACCAGATAAACCGCATCCTCTGTGGAAATTCTTTGAATCGGCAATGCACCAAATCCATTTTTATTTACCGTAATGTTTGTACTTCCAAGTGTTACTGTTGTCATACCACTTTTTCTCCCATTTATTCTAAAATATTATATTATGCATTATAAACAACCGCATTATTACCAACTCCACATTGACTTAATCAAGATATTCTCCAAAAATATTGAGTTCATTATACTCCGCAAATTTAAATCCATCTTTTATGGAATCACCTCTCATGGTGAACTGAATATCACCACCGGGCAGTGGATGATATCCGGATACCCTGTAATAAAATGTAATTCCATTGATTTCGTGCTCTTTTACCCGTTCTTCCCCTTCGTTACTGTCATAATCCGTCTGTTTTATATAAGCAGGAGTCGACCTGGCTGTCCAGATAGCTTTCGTAAGCACAGCCCCCTTCCAACAGAAGAACAGTGCAATCATCACTGTCAGTATTACCGGCTTCTTCCATGGCACCTTCCCCCACATAGCAATATACAATTCCCCAAACATCAGCAGAATCAGAAGCAAAATGTAGGTATAGCCATATCGGGTAAGAGGAGCGCTAAGAAGCCAGAACAGGAAAGAAGCTACAATCGTTCCCTGTACCAGTACCACATCCCAATTCGGATTCTTTTTCTGCACTAATTGCTGATAAATCTTATACACAAGTGCGATTCCAAACAGCATCAGTGCAACAGTATCCCCTAACAGAAGCAGTTTCTCGGTAGAAGAAAGAACCGTAGTAAACCATCCCGGAATCCACTTATCCGGAGTAGAATGATATAGATCGTAGTCATGGATTCCTTTTCCCCAGCTTTTGATTTGGAAAGAATCTGCATCTACCTTCACCTTAGGTACTTTCCAATCCACATCAAATAAATCCAGTGCCGAAAATGGATACAAAAGCCATCCACAGATTAGCACATTCCGAATCAGATAAGGGACAATGACCAGGATTCCCATACCTAAATAGGTGATAATCTCTTTTCCTTTTTTCTGCCTGCACAACATGATGACCGGTTTGATCAGTAAGATTAAAATCAATCCCGCTGTCAACTTCAGCGTCATGGTGTAAACTCCAGCTACACAGAGCAGGGAATAGGGAACCGTTGAAGCATTTTTTTCTTCCAGTAAATCCAGCCAACTGATTACAATATAAAAGAGAATAATCATCACTGCAAAATCGGAAGTAGGAGACATGATCTCTCTATGAAGCAGTGTCAGATAGTATATCGCTCCGATTCTTGCGAAATCAGACAGGACTACTTTCTTCCGCTTCCATAAAGATCCCAGATCCATGCAGTACACACCCAGAATCAGTGCCATAAAGCCCTGAACTGCATGCATGGACTGTCCAAAAATATATTTCATACTACAAAGTGCTGAAAGGCAGAACATGGAGCTGTTATATGCTGCTCTGGACTGCAGATTGGCCAGTCCCTTTACTACACCATATTCTTCGATCCAGCGAATACTCTGGGCATGGTATAAATTGGTATCCACCAGGTAGCTTCCTCTGGAAGTGAAATAAGCAGTTACCAGAATCAGAACCCCTATGCCGACTTTTTTTGCCAGGGAAGTATCCTTCCAGGCAGACATAAGACGTTCCAGGATTGTTTTACGATACAGGATAAAAATCACCAGAGATATCAGCAAGAATATACCATTCGCTTCCCAGTTCACCCGATAAAAGCAGGAAAACCACTGGGCATAGGTGGTGGCAAATACCAGACCCGCCACAAGATAGCTGTGGATATGCTTTACACGGTAGCCGAATTGCTTTTCAACCAAATAAAGTATACCAAAACCAGTCAGAAAGGTTGTTATGAAGATGTAGAGCCAATTCAATAAAATAAATAGCATGTGTGTCCTCTTTTTGCTTAAAGGTTTCTTTTCCACATGCTCATATATCATGAAAGGACACTTTCGTTACGGTTATAACGTAACGGTCACTAATGAATTTTCTGCGTTATCACTTGAAAATTCAAAGTGCCGACGTTATAAACGTCCTTTCATTGATATATGATGCATGTGAAATAGATACATATTCCATATATATAATCAAAAAATCAGTCCCACATCCAGTAGGAAACACCTTGGACGAGGTTCAAATAGAAATAAATTCCACAATACAAATGGTACAGGAAGACGATTCCTGCTGCCACCACATAGGTGCGTCGCAGCAGATTATTACCGGAGGTAATGGCGTCCTGCCACCATTTCAGGAGGCTGACTACAAAGATAGCAAGAATTGCGAAGCTGTAGCCCCACATGAAATTTCCGTCGCTTGCCCTTCCGCCTGTCTCACAAAACAAGAACAGCTCCAGGAATCCAAAGCCTGCCATCAGCCATGCTCCCAGAAACCACCTGTCTTTTTTCAGGTCACGGATATGAAAAACCAGTACCATAAGCGGAAATAGAATGGATAACCCGGCGGCAATCAAAGGATGACCGCTATGCAGTCCCAGCGCATATCCCGGTCTAAGTTCCCATCCGTTTCCGGTATCTGCGCCAAACAGAATCGCATTTTGGAACAGGATTACAAACAGAGATGGAATCACAGTTAGTCCAAAACAGAGCACCTTTTTAAAAGGAATGCCCTGTAGCAGATCCGCCAATAAAAACAGCGCCATCATAGGAGCAAACACCATTAAAAAGCTGGGTTTTATTCCGGTGCAGATCATCAGAAGTACTGTGAAAACGCACCATCTTTTTCCGTTTAATTCATCCCGGTAAATCGGCTCCAGCTGCAAATAATATAATATACATGCCAGTGCTGCCGCTTTCATTACAATATAAGTAGAATTATGCCAGATGGAAGCAGATTCCATACCGATGTATCTGCCATCTGCCATTCCTTTCACATAACAGCCCATGACCAGATTGAGTGCCCATGCTGCCAAAAGAAACAGTGACTGGTAGACAATGGTTCTGTCTGCCACCAGATGCTTTGTTACTTTACTGGTTCTTCTTCCGATCATTCCCAGTCCCAGTTTACACATTCCATTCAGTTTCAAAAGAATACGATATGTCAGATAAATAGATATCACGCTGCATACCGATAAGAACAGGGAAATAGCCAGATCTCCAAAGGGCAGCTTATACAGTGCCTGATATACAAAGGCAGTTAGGCTGTAATACCAGCCATCCTCTACAATCATCTTGATATGGGCCGGCAGGTCAGACTCATAGACAGAACCATCCACCCACTGGGTCTGTTTATAAAACAGATAAACCATGGAAATTCCATACAGAAGAATACCCAGATTGATCCCTATATAACCGATTCTATCCCATTTTTCTTTC